>DSDX01000074.1 GCA_011048485.1 Candidatus Aminicenantota bacterium
CGACAGCGACCCCCAGCCCCCCGCGTTGACTTCGACTGTCCGGTCTCATCATCATCATCCCCTTCCTGTTTCACGATCAGGGACTTCGACCTTCCAGGTCACGGCGTAGCGCTTGACGTACTGGTAACCCTCCTCGTCTTCCTCGATGGCATAGTACTTGCCCTTGAAGATCTCGAGACCGGAGGGCTTGAGCGGCATCCGGCCGATGAACCGGCCCTCGGGGTCGAAGATGTCGTGGATGACCCTTCCGTCTTCGGCTTTCTCGAAGGTCTGGACGAAGAGGTGGCCGAGGTCGCTCGAAAAGAAACGCGAGTAGGCCGGGTGGTGTTTCGGGTACTCGAAATCGCGAGGATATCCGGGCGGGACGCCCGCTTCCAGTTCGGCCTTCTCTTCCGCCGTGACGGCCACGGGATCGTACTCCCGGGTGATCTTGCGGACAATCTCGGTCTCGGCGGGGCCATGAAACCGGACTTCGTAAGTCTGCGGGTAGCCGTAGATGAGGCGGTCGGCCCTGTCGACCCGGAAATAGGGAATGGGCATGAAGGCTTTCAGGACATTCCCCGGCCCCGAGGGTGTCGGCGCCTCGGCGATGATGGCCAGGAGAGACCCTTGGCCGTCCAGCTTCTTCGTCACATATTTCGAGCTTTCCTCGCCCCAGATGATGTCGACGATAAAGATCCGGCCTCGGGAGTCGAGACATCCTCGGGCCGCCAGCATTCCCTGAAGCGGAAGCTGGCGGATGAAAGGCCCGGCGGTTTCGAAGAAGGCGATCCCCCGCGTTTGTTGTTGGACGGCCAGCTCGCCCGTCTTCTCGTTCAAGGAAATGGTCATCGGGTACTCGAGCTCGCCCGGGCCCTGGCCTTTGCGGCCGATCGTCCGGAGGTATTTTCCCGAGGCGTCGAAGACCTTGACGTGCGAGGCTCTCTGGTCGAGGACGTAGAGCGTCCCGGCGCCGTCGGCGATGACTTGCCGGATCTGATCGAGCGCGGCCTCTCCTTGAGCGTCGGGCCCTCCGAGTGAGAGCTCCTCCTTGAGCTCGAGGACGGGCGTCTTGTAAATCGGCTCCTTGGGATTCTTGACGACGGTGACGTCGCCCTCCTTGACGATCGTGCCCTTCCACTTGGCTTGGGCCCAGGCCGTCGCGGCGGCTGAGAAGAGAAGCGCCGCGAGGCAGAGCGATGCGACGACGATCCTTCGATATTTTCCGCTCACCCATCCCCTCCCAGGCTTCGGCAGGTCGGCCGCGTGGTCATTTCTCGACGATCCTGTACTCGTAGACCGTGACGCCGCGCTCGCGGTCGATGAGGAAGAGCCGGTCTCCGAAGATACGGATGGCGTCGACGAAATGGGTGAGGGGGACCTCGCCGAGCAGGACGCCGTCGGGATCGAAGATCTCGAGCTTGAAGGCGTTGGTCGTCCGCAAGTCGGTGTTGCCCGTGGTCTTGACGGAGACGCTCCTGGCGCCTCCGGGGCCGCCGATGCTCGTCATCGAGGTCTGGACCTGCTCTTCCTTCCTGAGCTGGCGGTCGAGCGTGACGACCCAGGCCCGGCCCCGGCCGTCCACGGCGATGCCTACCGAGCACTTGTTCATCTCCGGCTCCGACATGGAGACGCCGCCGCCCGAGGTCTCGAACTTGCCCTTCTTCTTGACCTCGGTGCCGTAGTTCAGGGGCCGGTCGGCCCGCCAGAGGAGCTTCCCGTCCGGCGAGTACTTCTCGACGCGATTCTGGGCGTTGAAGGCGATGTAAATCGCGTCCCGCTCTCCGAGGTCGAACACGGCGGCGTTGCCGGTCGCGTTGGTCAGGGGCTCGCCGAAGTCCGTCAGCTCGCCGAAGGCCGCCGTGATCCGGCCTTCGTCGTCCAGCGTCCTGAACAGTCGCATCTCGGCGGCCTTCTTGGCCGGCCGATCGCGCATCGGGAGCGAGTAGGTCGAGGCCCGCGCGATAAAGCCGCCCGGTCCCAGGCATCGAAGCCCGTAGAGCCTCTCGTCCTTCATGACCAGGGCCCTGGCGTCCCGGCCGCCGTCGATGATGACGTGGATGCGGGCTTGAGACGAATCGGAAACGACCAGGTTCCCGTCCCTGTCGATGTCGATGTCGCCGGGCATCATGAACTCGCCCGGGCCCTGGCCCTTGCGGCCGATCGTGGCCAGGTACTTCCCGTCGGGCCCGAACTTCTGGATGCGGGCGTTGGCGCTGTCGAGGACGTAGAGGTTGCCGGCGGCGTCCACGGCGACGTCGGAGGGGTAGTTGAAGGCGACATTCTCGTCCTCGGTGTCGATGTCGCCGATCTTGCGGACGAGCTCGAGCGCGGCTTTCGGGGTCTTGCCCCAGAGCCCCCCTTTCTCATTGTGGACGACGCGGATGCCGCCGACCGTTTCGACCTTCTGGGCGGCGACGGTCGCGGCCAGGAAGAGGACAAGGAGGGCCGGGATGACGGCCCGAACGGACATCTTCATGGCTCCCTCCCGCCAGACCCACTCCTATTGGACGATGCTGACCTTGGTGTCGTGGGCCAGGGTGATATGGCCCTCGACGATGACGTCGTCGCCCGCCGAGACGCCCCAGCCCGGCTCGCGGCCCGGCAGGACCTCGGCGAAGCGGTCGTTCTCGAGGCCGACCTCGATGTAGCGCCACTTGGCGACATCGCCCTCGACGGCGAAGACGAGCTTGCGGCCGCCGCGCACCAGGATGGCCTGCTGGGGGACGAGCAGGCGCCCGGTGAAGATCTCGGTCGGGAACTCGACCTCGGCGTGCATGCCGGGCTTGATCTCCTCCGAGGGGTTGTCCATGGCGACGTGGACGGCGCAGGTCTTGTCCTCGGCGTCTATCACCGGGCTGACGGCCTCGATGCGGCCCGTGAAGGTGCGGTCGGGGAAAGCGCTGAAACGGAGATCGACGCTGCGTCCGGCGACGACCTTGCCGACCTCGCTCTCGAGGACCTTGGCCCTGACCTTGATGCGGCTGATGTCGACGAGCGTGAAGAGTTCGCGGCCGGGCTCGATCCTCTCCTTGGGCGAGAGCTTGATGTCGGTGATGATGCCGGCGAAGGGGGCCCGGATGCGCGTTTTCTCGAGATTGAGGCGGGCCAGCTTGACGTCGACCTCGGCCTGGGTCAGGCCCTTGGTCGCGGCCTGGACCTCGTCCTTCTTGCGGCCGGCCTCGATCAGGGCCAGCTCGAGCGCGGCCTGGCACTTTTCGAGATCGGCCTGGGAGGCGACGCCGCCCTTGAAGCCTTCGGCGACGCGGTCGTAGTCCGCCTGGGCCTTGGCCAGCCTGTCCATGATGGACTGGGACGGGGGCTCCTCGGCCACGGAGAACTGGCGCTCAAGGAAGAGCTCGGAGAGAAACCGGAGGCGCTGGGCCTCGAGCCTTTCCAGGCTGAGGCGGTACTCGCGGTCGTCGAGCTCGACGAGGAGGTCGCCCTCGCGGACGTGGCGGCCTTCGGCGGCGTAAAGGTTCTTGACGACCCCGCCGACCTCGGCCTTCATGGAGATGCGCTTTTCCGTGTAGGCTTCTCCGGGCGATTTGAGGGTCATGACCAGGTCGCCGACGAAGGCCTTGGCGACTTTCACGGGCAGCGGGGCGGCCTCGGTCTTCTGTTCGGGCCCGGCGGGCGATGAGGCGGCCGTCGAGGGATCGGAGGCGGTTTGCCCCTGATCGTCCGCTCCGGCCGGGGAGTTCTTGAGGACGAGAAAATAGAAGCCCGCGGCGACGAGGGCGAGGACCAGGAATCCGCCCAGGACGGGTTTGGGGACGCGCATCAGCCACCTCCTGACATATCGAAACAGAAGCCAGCGTGCGATATCGTGAGCAATATCTTGCCCGGATTGTACTTATTAATCATAGAACAAGCAACTTTTGGGCCAAACCCGGGGGGAATAGCGCTCATAGATCATGACGACCGGAGATCCTGAAAGATCCCAGGCCTTTCGAAGTTAATACGCCGGACCAGGAAGGAATGTTGCGCCAGCTGCTAAAAAATCAGCATGAAAATGGGGGACACAATACCTATTACCCATTTTTCTATCCCTATGGTCGGCCGGCCTCGCACTAGTGCGGGATATGATTCCATTTGCTTCGACGCGAATGCCCCGGGCTTTGTTTTCTGATAAGATGGCGGGGAGAGGCCGGTCGGAGATGCTCGTCCTTGCCATCGAAACGTCGTGCGACGAGACGTCCGCGGCGGTGCTGCGCGCCCCCGCGCCGGCCATGGGGACACCTACCGGAGGTCCACCCCCGCCTTCCGGTTCGCCTTCGCGACCGCAAAAAAGGGGACACGTACCGGAGGTAAATGTCTCCGATCCGTCTGACGATAGGTCTCCGGCGCCCGATATCCTGAGCAACATCGTCCTCAGCCAGGACGAGATCCACGCGCCGTACGGCGGCGTCGTTCCCGAGCTGGCCTCGCGCCAGCACATTAAGACGA
>DSDX01000066.1 GCA_011048485.1 Candidatus Aminicenantota bacterium
CGATGATGCCGCACATGTTCGCTCTCCTCTAGAGAAGGCCCGCCTCGTCGCCGTCCCCTTCGTCCTCCTCCGCTTCCATCGCGACGGCGACCGGGGCCGGCAAACCGAGAAGGGGCAGATACCGGGCCCCCTCCGCCTGGGGATTGAGGGACCCGACGATCCGCACGTCCGGCCGCATGGCCAGGTCGACGATCTCCCCCTCGTTCTCCGGCGCCAGAACCTGGACGGACGGGCGGTCGATGTCCACGTCGTTCACGGCCCTCACGACGCCGGTGCGCCCGTCGCTCATCTCGACCAGGCTCCCGATGGGCCAGACGCCCATGAACTGGAAGAACTTGTCCAACAGCTGGGGGTCGAAGATCTTGCCCCTCTCGAGCATCATGACCTCGTGGATCTTCTCGGGCGGGTAGTCCTTCTTGTAGGACCGCTTGAGGGCCAGGGCGTCGTAGACGTCGCAGATGCTGACCATCATCGAGGCCGGGTGGGGCCGGCGGGCGTAGGGCGACCTGGGGTAGCCGGACATGTCGTAGCGCAGGTGATGCTCGTAGCAGACGACGATCGGCAGGACCCCCAGGGCCTCCTTGTAGGCTTCGAGGATCCTGGCCCCGAGGAGCGGGTGGTCGCGGACCTGGTGGAACTCGCTCTCGGACAGCCGGCTCTCCTTCTGAATGACCTTGAGCGAGATGTAGAGCTTGCCGACGTCGTGGTAGAGCGCCGCGATGCCGAGGTCGAGGACGTCGTCCTTCGCGAACTGGAGCTTCGATCCGAAGAACATGGCCAGCAGGGTGACGTTGAGGAGGTGGACGAAGGTCACCAGGTCCCGCCTCTTGACCGAGACGAGGTTGAGGAGCTCCTGGTGGCGGCCGACGAAGTCCTCCATGATGCCCAGGACGTTGAAGCGCAGGTCGAGGTAGTCGACTTCCTCGTTCTCCAGGACGACGTTGAGGGCGTTGTGGACCGTCTGGACGGAGCCCTGGTAGCGGGTCCGCGTCGTCTCGGCCTCCGTCGCGGCCGCCTCGCCCTTGACCATGGTCCGCAGCCTGCCGGCCCGGATGTTCTGGATGCCGTGCAGATTGAAGTACTCCTGCTCGCTGATCTTCTCCTGCCTCTTGACCCGGGTCAGGAAGATGATGAACTCCCTCAGCTCCTCGAAGCGCAGGCCCTGCTGGAAGATGATCCGCTCGACGCCGTTCTTCTCCAGGAAGTCGATGAGCAGGCCGAGCTTGCCGCGCAGGTTGAAGAAGATCTCGTCCTCCCAGGCCGCCTCGCCGCCGATGATGCCGAGGACGAGCTCCTTGCGGTCCTCGAGGATCTCCTGGACGATCCCGTGGAGGCGGTTGAGGTACTCCTTGAACTTGGGATGGTCGCCGGCGTAGATCTTGCCCGCCTGGATGGCGTTCATCAGGTAGATGAAGCAGATCTTGATCTTATCCCTCACGCCAGGCCTCCAAGAGGCGCCCGGCCTCCTGCCGGACCCTGCGGTTCCAGAAGTCCTTCCGTTCGGCCAGGGGCTCGATGTACGGGGCAGCCTCGCGCAGGCCGTAGCGCTCGACGATGCCGAGGTTGCGCAGCAGCGTCTTGTTGCGCAGGCCGTAGGGGGAGGCCAGGCCGAAGAGCTTGGTGAAGGCGACGTGCTTGGTCCGCTCGTGCCGCATGAGCAGGATCAGGGCCTCGGCCTGGATGAGCTCGTTCCGCTTCTCCAGGATCGGGAAGAGGAAGGCCTCGTCGTATTCCTTGAGGTTCTGCATGGCCTGGAGGACCTTGACCTTGACGGAGGCCTCGCCGGCCTCGAAGACCTTCTCCAGGGTCTCCAGAGAGGCGGGGGTGTCGACGAGACCCAGGGCGTCGGCGATCCGGCCCAGCAGCTCGCTGTCCGAGGACCGTTTCTTGATCCAGGCGTCGAGGGACGCCGCCTCGTCCGGGAAGAACCGGAAACAGGCTTTCAGGAGGGACGCCGAGACGATCCGGTCCTTGAAGACTGTGCCCGCGTAGGCCTCCCACGGATGGAGGCTCCCGCCGAGCCTGTCGATGAAGGCGTCGAGCTCGGGCCCGGTCTCGCCTCGCAGGAGGCAGCCCTCGACGTGCTCGGCGATGGCCCTGAGCGCCGCCTCGTGGGCCGGCTCGCCGGCCAGGCCCTCGGCTTTGCTCTCCAGGACATCCTGATAGGCGAGCAGGAACTCGAAGTCGCTTTCCTGGACGATCCTGTCCCATTCCTCGCCGATCCGCCCGAGCTCGGCCAGGGCCGGCTCCTTCTCGGAGCCCTGGGCGAGGAGGACGAGCAGGAGGAAGCGGTAGTTCCGCTGGAGGAGCTGCCGGTCCAGGGTGAGCTTCTGGTCGAAGTCGATCTCGTCGAGGAGGTTCGAGAGGGTCTGGCGGTAGATCTCGGAGTGGAGCGACGACGACATGCCCGACATCAGGATGCGGATCTTCGACTCGGTCTGGGCCCGGCGGTTCTGGGGGTCTTCGCTGTGGAAGAGGGCGTGGAGGGAGGTGGCGATCTTCTTGTGCCGCTCCTTGTCGATGATCCGGGAGAAGATGCTGAAGCTCAGCGAATCGAACTTGTCGTTGCCGATGATCTCCTCCCAGAGCGTCGAGGCCATGTCCTCCTCGCTCAGGTCGGAGATGAGGAGCTTGAGGTTCTCGAACTTCGACTCCGTCGGCGTCTTGCGGGCGGAGACGATCGACTTCAGCAGCTGCTTGGCGGCGGTCCGGTGCTTTTCCTCGGAGGTCGTCTTGAGGTAGTGGAAGAACTTGGCGAAGTTCTTGTGCAGCTCCTCGTTCTGGATGAGGTCCTCGGTATTGAACTTGCCGACGACCCTTTCGAACGATCCGGCCAGCTCCTCGAGCTTGGCGCTGTCGTCCTCCTCGACGGCCTCCATGAGGAGGTAGGGCCAGATGTCCTTGATCTCCTCGCCCTCGCCCTGGAGGAGGACGGAATAATTCAAGGTCTCGACGGCGATATGGACGATGGCCTCGCGCCTGATGATGGCGTCGGCGCCGCCCTCCTTGATGAACATCTTGACCGGCAGCATGATCTTGGAGGCGAAGCGCATGAACTCGGCCTGCGGCAGTCCCGGGTGGAACTCGAGGCGCTTGATCTTGCGGAAGTGAAAGAGCTGGGCCAGGTCCATGTAGGTCCGCTCGCCCTCCCAGAAGCGGCCGTCGATGAGCAGGGCGTGGGGCGAGAAGCCGATCGAGACCGGGCTGATGTGGACGGCCAGGGCCTCGAGCTTGGCCAGGAGGTCGTTGACGCTGCTCTTGAAGGCCGGATGGTCGGCGTTGTACATCGCGGCCATCTTGAAGGCCACCCGCATGGCCATGGCCATGGAGCGGATGAGATCGTCCTTATCGGCCGGGACCGGGGCGGGGGGGGCCGCGGGGACGGACGGGTCCGGCTTGCCGGCCGTCACGCCGCCCTCGTCGTAAGACATGGCTCACCTCTCCGCAGGATTCCCAGCCCCCATTCTCCCCTTCCGGGACGAAAATACCATGCTCCCGGCGGATGATTCAAGGGGTGAGATCGCCTCCCCCTCTCACCCTGGCGACTTGAGGGCCCCGGGGGCCTGTGCTATACTGCCGCGAAAATGGAAGGGAGACCGAGCTCATCCGCAAAGCGGCACTGGCCCTCTCGGACGGGACCGTCCTCGAGGGCGTAGGCTTCGGCGCCAGCGCCGAGATCGGGGGGGAAGTCGTTTTCAATACGGGGATCGTGGGCTACCCGGAGAGCGTCACCGACCCGTCCTACCGCGGCCAGATCCTCTGCCAGACCTATCCGCTGATCGGCAACTACGGCGTCGACCCGGACCGGCTCGAGTCGGAGAAGCCCCAGATCGCCGGCTACGTCGTCTCGGAGATCTGCGGCCATCCCTCCCACGCCACGTCGCGCAAATCCCTCGACGACTGGCTCCGCGAGAACGGCGTCCCCGGGATCGCCGGCGTCGACACCCGGGCCCTAACCAAGAAGCTTCGCGACCGCGGCGTCATGACCGGGCTCCTGGCCGCCGGCGACCGCCTCCCGCCTCCGGCCAGGCTGCGCCGCGAGGCCCGGGCGGTCGCCGACCCCAACGCCCGCGACCTCGTGGCCGAGGTCACGACCCCGGAGATCCGCATCTACAATCCCCGCGCCTCCCGGACGGTCGTCCTGATCGACTGCGGGGTCAAGATGGGGATCGTCCGCTCGCTGGCGCGCCGCGGCGTCTCGGTCATCCGCGTCCCGGCCGACACCGAAGCGGCTCGCGTCCTCGATTTCGGGCCGCGCGGCGTCGTCGTCTCCAACGGACCGGGGGACCCGGCCCGGTGGGCGGCCGCGGGGCCCGCGGTTGGGCATCAAGGTCCCGGCGCCGGCGGGTGGCGGCAGGAGCTGGCTGCCGCGGGAGACGCCGAAGGGGGGGCGGCGCGCGGCGCGCAGCCGACG
>DSDX01000314.1 GCA_011048485.1 Candidatus Aminicenantota bacterium
ACATCGCTTGCCAGCCTGGCGATAAGGCCGGGATCGGCCTTGCCAGCCTCCCGAATGAAGTCGAGGAGCTGGGTCCGGACCTCGGTGGCGTTCCACTTCTCGAAGAGGCCCGCGGCGGCGGGCAGGGCCTGCGGGCCCAGCCTCTTGATGAAGGCCAGGAGCGCCGGCCAGGACTCGGGAGGATCCGGCCCCAGGGCGGCGTCCATGGCCGCCAGGGTCCTCGGCCCGGTCATCTTGGTCATGGCCGCGTCGACGAGCGCGGCCTTTCGGGCCGCGTCCTCGCCGAGATGGGACCGCATCTCGCGGACCTCGTCGAGCAGCGCGTTGGCGACGGGGAACTGGCCGGCCCGGACCTGGTCGACGAGGAAGGCGCCGAGGAGTTCGAGGCTCGAGGCGCAGATGCCCGGGTCCTCCTCGAGAAAGATGATCTCGACGGTCAGCCTGACGAAATCCTCCTCGGGCCAGATGAGGCGGCTGCTCCGGACCATGTCCTCGATCTCCCCCAGCTCGGCTTCCGAGAGGTCCTCGCCCGCTGAGAAAGACGCGGGCTCGAGTCCGGCGGATCTCTCGATCGCCGCCGCGACCGTCTCGGGCCCGACAGGATCGGCCTCCGCTCCGGCGCTCCCGCCGTCGGGGGCTCGGCTGAGCCGATCGCGATCGGCGGCGTTGAGAACGATGCGACCTTTGGCCATCTCCTCCCTGGCGAACCGGGCTTCGAAGATCTCGTGAGCCGCGTCCGAGGGGAGCCGGGGCCCGGGCTCTGTCTCCTGGGACTCCCTCCTCTCGGAGAGGATCCGGGTCTCCAGGAAGTCGTCAGGGGCGTAATACTGGATGTCCGCGAAATCGCGCTCCCAGAGGGCGGCCACGATATCATTGTCCTCGCCGGGGACTTGGCCCACGGCCTTGACGAGCTCGAGGAACTCGACGAGCTCGCGGCGGTCGAGGCCGCGTCCGAACGAGAGGACCTCCAGGCCGTCCTTATAGAAAAAGAAGGGCAGGCTTTTCACGGTCGATTCGTCGTTGTAGACCACCCGGCCGTCGAATGCGAAGGCGTGCTCGCCGACCTCGATCTCAATCCGGGGGAGTTCCCGGAACAGGGCCTCGAACTTGACCATCAATGCGTCGACGAAGGCCTTGACCGTGTCATGGTCCGATGGGTAGATCCTCATGGCCGAGACGGCGTTGGCCAGCGCCTTGAGCAGGTCCTTGACCGCGGGGACGTGGGCCTCGAGGTCCAGGCCCCCGTCCGCAACGCCGTTCAGGTTCTCGCGCCGCTCGACCGTCACGTCCACCTCTCCCTTTCGTTAGCCCCGCTTTTCAGTTTAGATGAAATCGCCGCCGCGTCAAGGGCGGGCGCCGGCCGGTGTCAGGGCCCGGCCTGGGCCAGGAAGTACTCGGCGACCTCGAGGCCGTACTTGGACGGATCGAGGGAGGTCGCGATCGTCCTCTTGAAGCGGCCGGTCTCCGGATCCCTCTCGGTCAGGTCGACCGTTTCGCCATCGACCTTGTTGCCGTTCGCGTCGGTGATGAGCTTGACCGCGGGCCTGAGGATGAGGCTTGGGTCCGGAGGAATGTCCTGGACGATGCCCAGCTCGCCCGTCGTCAGGGCGACCAAGGTGCCGACCGGGAAAACGCCCATCATGTTGACGAAGACCTTGAGGATGACCGGATTGAATTCCGTACCGCTCTGCTCGAGCATGAGGCTCAAGGCCTCGGCCCTGGTGAAATCCTTGGTCCGGTAGACGCGCTTCGTGGTGATGGCGTCGAAGACGTCCACGACCTTGACGATCTTGCTGTATAGGTTGACGTCGCTCTTCCGGAAATAGCGGGGATAGCCGCTGAAGTCCTCCTTGATGTGGTGCTCCAGGGCGACGTGGATGGCTCGCAGCGGCAGCCGCCGGAACTCCCTGAGGAGGGCCAGCTTCTCCGCCCCATGGAAGGGATGTTTCTCCATGATGGCCCGCTCGTCGTCGCTCAGGCGGCCGGGCTTGTTGAGGATCTCGAGGGGGGTCTCGGTCTTGCCCAGGTCGTGGAAAAAGGCGGCCATGCCCAGGTCGACGAGTTCGGCCCGGCTGAGGCCGAGCCGGCGGCCGAGCGCCGCGGCCAGGAGGCAGACGTTGACCGAGTGATTGAGCGTGTACTCGTCGTGGTTCTTGATGTTGGTCAGCCCGTAGATGAAACCCTCGTCCTCGATGATGTGGTCATAGATGGACTGCATGAGCCGCCTGGTGGTGCTGATCTTGATGGGCTCGTCGCGCTGGTTGCGGGCGAACGACTCCTTGAGGTGGACGATGCTCAGGAAGAACAGCCGGGCCGAGCTCTGGCGGACGCCCTGGGGGGCCTCCTCGGACGAGCTCCGCTCGAGCTCGACGCGATCAACGCCGGCCGCGGCCAGATCGTCGAGGAGCCGCGGAAAGACGTCCCCGCCCTTGGTCTCGCGCTTGGCGAAAACGGACATAAACGTCTGGAGCTCCTCCCTGGAGATGCCGGGGAGGAAGGTGACGGCCTCGACGCTCCGGGCCCGGAACTCCTCGATCACCGCCTTGAACATGCCGTAGGTCGCGACCCCGAACTTGAGCCGGGCGCCGTTCAGGAGGACGCCGCCGTGGCGGACGCGCAGGGAGGCCGCCCCGGCCTCCTTCAGCACGGCGTCCAGGGTCTCGAACAGGTGCCGCCCCTGTTCCTGGAAGATGGAATTCCGGGGATCGTAGATCTTGGCGATCTTGTCGACGATGTGGAACCGGGTCAGCAGGTCGAGCCCGGTCCTCTGGAAGGGCTTCGGATCGGCCGCCGGGCGGGGAGCGCTTCGACTGTCCATGTCCGTCCCCTTCAGGGTCCGGTCCCGTCCGCCGGCGGCAGGCGGAGCAGGGCCTCTTCGCAGGCCTCCCGGACCTTCTTAGCCCGCCCGATGGCCCCCCTCTGGAGGGCCCGGACGGCCTCCTCGGTGGCCATGCTTTCGAGCCCGGCGACGGCGGCGAGTCTCATCTCGAGGGACGCCCTTGATGCGAGCAGGGGCGCCGCGAGGAGCCGGCGGCGAAGGAAATCGAGCGCCTCGGCCGACCTCGTCCGGCCGAGGAAAGCTAAGAGCGCCTTTTTCTCGTCGAGGCTCTTCTTCCGGAACGCCCTCGACGATGCTTCCCCGAGGACCTGGCGCACCCGGGCGCCCCCGCGGGCGGGATCGAGCGTCATGACCGCCTGGATCCGGATCTCTTCGTCGGGATCGTTGAGGAATCCGGCCAGGATGCGGCCGGCCGTTTCGTGGCGTGCCCGCCCCAGCGCCTTGATGACTTCGGACTTGACCTCCTTGCTCTGGAAGCTCACGAAGGCGGCGAGGTGGGGGATCCCGCGATCTCCGGGCAGCCGCGACAGGATCCCGACGATCTCCCGGGCCAAGCCCGGGCGCGCCTTGTCGGCCAGGCTCGCGAGGAGCCCCGGTTGCGGCCCTCCCGTCTTTTCGATAAAGTCGACGATCTTGTGCCTGGCCTCTCCGTCGGGCGCGATGCCATAGAGATCGGCCGCGAGACCGAGCGAAGAGGGTCCGAGGAGCCAGAAGAAGCCGAGCAGGGATTCCCAGTCCACGGCCTTGGTCCTGGCTAAAAGATTCCTGATGGCTGCGATCGTCTCGGGGCTGACCATGCGGCCAAGGAAGTCCTCGATGAGCGCGGCCCTGGGCGCGTCGCCAGCCACGTGGCGTCCGAGCTCCTGGACCTTCTGGATGATGAGGGCCGCGACATGGAAATGTCCGAGCTCGAGCTGCTCGAGGTTGTACGCGAGCAGGGCGTCCAGCGTGGCCTTGCAGCCGGCGGCGTTCTCCTCGAGAAAGATGATCTCGACCATCAGGTCGATGTATTCTTCCTCGGGGGAGATCGTCCTGTTGGCCCGGACCATGGTCTCGAGGGACTGGAGCTCGGCTTCGGTCAGGGTCGGGTCCATGGCCGCGGCCGGGCTGAGATGCCCCTTGGCCTCAGAGGCCTGGCCTAGGGCGTTGGCCGTCCCGGCCTCCTCCGCGGAGCCCGGGCCGGGCTCCTCGGCCGCCCTGGCCGCGGCCTTCGCGACCTCGTCCCGGTCAGCGGCGTCCAGTTCGATCCGGCCCTGCGAGAACTTCGAGGCGTCGACCCGGACCTCGATGGTCTCGCCGGAGATGTCATCGGGCAGGCCCGACGGGGCCTGGAGGGCTCGGAGATCCTGGCTCTCGGACAGGATCCGGTTCTCGAGGAACTCGTCCGGGGCGTAGTACTGGATGTTCGGGAAGTCGCGCTCCCAGAGAGCCACGACGATGTCGCAGTCCTCGGCCGCTTTCTGGGACTCCGCTTTGATCAGCTCGAGGAAATCCATGATCTCCAGGCGATCCAGGCCCTGATAGAAGAAGAGGG
>DSDX01000087.1 GCA_011048485.1 Candidatus Aminicenantota bacterium
GACCAGGGCTATATCCGTTTCACGCCCGAGGTCTTCCAGAGCCAGGAGGCCGCCTTCCTGGTGCCTGATTCCGAGAAGTCCTTCAGCCTGGGTCTGAGGCTCCAGAACCGCGTCCACGCCCTGGCCCTGACGGCGGCCCCGCCCGCCGTCCCCCCGGCCAAGGCCCTGGCCACGCACGCCGACGGCGACACGCTGGAGATCTTCCTTTTCGGGGCCCGGCGCGAGAAGGGCCTCGTCATCCTGGACCTGGGCGTCCGTTCGCTCGTCACGAGCGGCGCCGAGATCCAGCCCGAGCCGCAGTTCGTCCTCGAGGCGGGAGGGGAGGACGTCGCCTACGACGAGGATGCGACGGAGGCCTTGGCCCACCGTCCGCCCACGCCTTTCGTGATCCCGCCCAAGGGTTTCGCCCGCTTCGAGCTGGCCTATGCCACCGAAGCGGCGCCCGCGGGCCTTCGCTATCGGGGCTACCGGAGCGAAGGACGGTTGGCCGTCACCGGCCTGAAATAGGAGGGAACAGGTGGAACGCATGACCCGAACGAATTCAGGTCCGGCCGTCCGGACGCCGGCGGTCTCCGTCATCTCGGCCCTCACCCTGGCCTTGGCTCTCTCGATCGCCGCGTGTTCCGGCAAGAAGTCCGAGGCGCCCGCCCGGCCTCGAGCGGAAGAGGTCCAGGTCTCGTCCGATCGGGCGGCCGGCTCCGGCACCGAGGCCGCCCGCCCGGCCTCCTCCGGGGACTGGCGGGACGCTTTCCGTTTCGTCCGGGACGCCATCCGGACCGAGCCCTCGCCGTTCCCGCTCAAGACGCCGTCGGGCGTCGAATGGTCGAGGTCGGCCAACCCGCTCGAAAAGGCGCTCTACCTGGCCCGTCTCCTTCTGGGCCAGGGGCGAACGGTCGAGATCGTCGAGGGCGAACTCGACGACGCGACGGCCAGACGCCTCTTGACAGCCATCTTCGCACCGGCCGAGTCCTTTTCCATCGATCCCTCGGCCCCGGTCTCGGTACCTAGCGAGGAGCCGGACCTCGTTGCGTCGGTCAAACGCCACTTCTGGGTCCGCCTGGAGGGCGACGATGCCTGGGTCGATCTCGATCCCGCCTTCCCCGACGCCGAGCCCGGTCAGTCCTTCGCCGAGGCGACGGAGCGCTACGACCCGGCCGACGAGGAGCTCGGGACCCGGCTGCGCTTCGCCTTGGATTGGTCGTCAAGCCCCTCCTCCGAGGCCGAGACTGTCCTCGAGTGGGAAGGCGGCTTCGACGAGGCGGCCAACAAGTCCGTTTCGCTCGCCATCCGGGGCCGGTTCGAGGAGACCAAGGGAGTGGAGGAGGCGGAAGAGAGCGGCGGCGGCATCGGCGGACTTTTCGGCGGCCTGAGCGGCCGCGCTCCGTCCGAAAAGAAAGCGGCCCCCGGCGTCAAGGCCTTCTACCCGGCCGTCCTGACCATCGACGGGGACGAGGTCGCCGACGGCGAGATCGAGCCCGGCGACGAGCCCGTCGGCCTCATCACACTCCGCATCGAGGTCGAGAGCCTGGGCCGGACCGTCTCTTCGTCGCGACGGGTCCTCTTCGAGGCCGACGGCGGGAGCGGCGAGCCCCCCCTCTTCCAGCGGCACGCCATCCTGGTCACCGGCGACAGGATCCCGGCCGCGGCCTGGCAGGGCGATCTCGCGGCCGTTTCCGACGAGGGCCTCCTGGCCGACGTCCGCGCCAAGGTCGAGGGCCTCAAGAAGGACCTCGAGGACGAGAAGGTCGACGAGGAGGCGATGGAGGGCGGCGTCGCTCTCGAGGCCCGGGTGGGTCCCGCCGTCGGGCACGTGGTCAACATGATCTTCGCCTCAACCTCGGACGAGCGGACGGCCGCGGAGGCCGAGGCCCTGTCCGTGGCCTGGTGGTACCGGGTGCCGCGGATCCTCATCACGTCCTTCTCCGGTACGGAGGGCGCCTCCGAGACCGTCATCGACCTGCGGCAGGACCGGGTCGAGGCCGTCGCCCTGCCCGGGCAGGTCCGGGGCATCCGCCAGGCCTTCCACTACGGGCGCGGCGTCGTCGAATCGGCGCTCGAGGGGCGGCTGCTGGAGGTCTTCACCGGGAAGCCGGCCTTGAGCACGGCCGCGCTCATCAAGGAAGCGGCCCGTGCCGACATCCCCATCCGGATGTTCTCGTCGCTCGAGAGGGACGGCCTCGTGGATCTCGGCGTTCCGGAGCCCGTCCTGGCCCGCATGGACCCCGCCCTCGAGGCCGGGCGGATCATCGTCGTCCCCGAGCGCGCCGTCGCCTGGGACGGCCGGGACCGCTGGGGCTGGTGGGACATGGACCCGGCGACGATGGAGACGGTCGGGGTCCTCGACAGCGGCCTCCACCAGGCCATGGTCCAGAGGACGGTCCTCGAGACGGAAGGCCCCATGCAATCCCGGATGGGAGCCGTCCTGGGCGCCATGGTCGGGGCCATCGACACCTACTGGCTCCTTTCGGCCATGATCATCAAGCATGGCGGGCTGAGCAAGGCGGCCCTGGAGGAGGCCAAAGCCTACATGAAGAACATCCAGGCCGTCATGTGCCCGGAGTTCGAACGCAAGGTCGGGTTCTCTGTCAGTGTGACGCTTATCGACATCGAGGATTGCTTCAGGAAGGAGATCGAGCTCGTCGGCGCCGAGGGCGGGGTCAAGATCTCCCAGGGCTGGTGCGAACAGTTCGCCAAGGGCTTCGCCTGCGCCTCGACCTCGATCATCAATTACTATCTCAGCCAGGCCGAGGAGTGAAGCGGCCATGCGGGCCAAACGGATGAAGGGAGAGAGGCGGATGATGAAGTCCGTAATAGCGGCCCTGACGGTCGGGTTGGCCGCCCTGGTCATGGCGGCGGTCCTGACAGGCGGAACGGAGCGGGCGGCGGCCCAGGAACGGATCTTGCTCGAGAGCCACTTCGCCGATCTCGAGGAATCTTGGACCGTATGGAACGACCCGTCCGCCGAGAACGGACCGGGCCTCTGGAAATTGGGCCTGGCCGAGCTCTCGGGGATCGTCCGGCGCGACCGCAAGACGGCCACGATCCTCCTGGCCGGAAGCGCGGACGGGTCGGACTTCGCCTTCGAGACATCGCTTGCTAAGGCCAATACGTCGGGCTATCTCGCCGGCATCGTTTTCGGCTATCAAGGGCCCGAGCAGTTCTGGATCGCCGGCTATAACTTCGCGACCAGCCAGTACGAGCTCGAAGCCCGGACGCCCGACGGGTTCGAGCTGCTGCAGTCGGTCAAGAAACGGTTCCCCTCGAACGAGGACGTCCCCTTGCGCATCGAGGTCACGCCGTCACGCATCCGGCTGACGGCCGGCGGCGAAGTGGTCATCGATGTCGACGAGCATCGTTCGACGGGCGGCCGCTTCGGCCTCGGAGGCTCGGGATTGGGGGCCGGCCGGATCCTGTTCGGCCGGGTCAAGGTGACCAGCCCGGCCGCCGCGCCCGGGGGCCAGGTCCTGTTCGAAGAAGACTTCTCGGACCCCGGCCTTTCCAAGTGGGAGGCCTGGGACGACCCGTCGGCCTCGCCGAAGAAAAGCCTTTGGTCTCTCGTCTTCTCGGAGTACTCCGGCGTCCGGACAGAGCTCAGGACGACGGCCACGGCCGTCGTCGCCGGAGAAGCCGGCTGGAGCGATTACACGGTCCGGACGAGCTTGTTCGCCGCCCAGTCCGGCGGCGACCTCAGCGGCATCGTCTTTGGCTATCAGGACGGCGGCCGCTTCTACGTCGCCGGCTACAACTTCGGCCGGAGCCGCTTCGAACTGGCCGAGATGACGGACCGCGGGTTCTCGATCCTGGCCTTCGCCCAGATGGATTTTTCCCGCAGGGAATGGCATCCGCTCGAGGTCGAATTCCGGGCCGGCCGGATCATTTTCGCCTGCGACGGCGCGACGGTCTTCGATCTCGACGAGGGCCGCTTCCGGCGGGGACGCGTCGGCCTGGGAACCTCCCGACTGGGCGGCGGCGACGTCGTCTTCAAAGGGTTCGAGGTCCGTCCGGTCGCGACGGGGGCGGCGCCCGACAAGGGTCTTCAGGACCTGCTGGCCGGGCGGAGGGGGGCCTCCGTCATCTACAGAGCCGCGCCGCCGGGGAGCGAACAGTTCCAGCAGGCCCTCGATCACGATATTGCGGACGCCAAAAGCTTCGGGAACACATATGATCTCGACCTGGCCAAAGCCAAGCTCCCCGAGGAGGCCGTCTTCTGTTTCCCCCAGGGCCGCATCGTGGAGATCCGCCGGGTCGAACTGGCGCTGGCTCGCGACGAAGCCCCCAGAGAGATCAGGCTCTCGACCTCGCTGCAGAGCCCCAAAGCCGGGTTCTCGCCGCTGGCCACGCTCCAGGTC
>DSDX01000088.1 GCA_011048485.1 Candidatus Aminicenantota bacterium
GACGAAGGCCTCGGAAAGGCTCTTTATCCGAGCCCGGGAGATCGCCGCGGGCATGGGGCTCTCACTCAAGGGCGGCAAGACGGGCGGCGGATCGGACGCGTCCCTCGCGGCGGGGCTGGGCGTCCCGACCCTCGACGGGCTTGGCCCGGACGGGGACGGGATCCATGCCGAACGCGAACACATCCTCCTCCCCTCGCTGGTCGAAAGGACGGCCCTGTTGACGGAGCTCCTCAAGACCCTTTGAGACGAAAGGTCATTCATCGACAGGATCGATGAACATCACTTCAAGGAGTGTCACATGATCAAAAAATACTATCTCCTCTCCCCCGGCCCCACGCCGATCCCCGAAAAAGCCCTTTCGGCGGCGGCCGAGCCCATCATCCATCACCGGACCCCCGAGTTCTCGGCCGTCTTCATGGAGGTGACCGAGGGGATCAAGCGGGTCTTCGGGACCAAGGAGGACGTCTACATCCTGACGTCCTCAGGGACGGGCGCCATGGAGGCCGCCGTCGTCAACCTCCTCAGCCCAGGAGACAAGGTCTTGACCATCAACGGCGGCAAGTTCGGCGAGCGCTGGGGCAACATCTGCAAAGCCTACGGCGTGGCCTTCAAGGAGATCGCCCTCGACCCGTGGGGCAAAGACTTCTCCAAGGAGGAGCTCGCGGCCGAGCTCAAGGCCATGCCCGACTGCAAGGCCGTACTGGCCACCCTGTCCGAGACGTCGTCCGGGGCCATGTTCGACGTCCAGGGCTTCGGGGAGGTCGTCGCCAAGACGCAGGCCCTGCTCGTCGTCGACGGAATCTCGGGGGCGGGCGTCACGCCCTGCCCCATGGACGACTGGAAGATCGATGTCTTCCTGTCCGGATCGCAGAAGTCGTTCATGATCCCGCCCGGCCTGGCCTTCATCGCCCTGGGCCCGAAGGCCTGGGCCGCCGCCGAGACCGCCAAGCTGCCCAAGTTCTACTTCGACCTCAAGAAGGCCAAGAAGAACCTGGCCAACAAGACCACGCCCTGGACGCCTGGCGTCTCTCTCATCATCCAGCAGAAGCACGCCCTCGACATCATCCAGGCGATGGGCCTCGAAGGCCTGTACGCCCATCACCGCGCCCTGGCCGAGGCCACGCGGGCCGGGGTCAAGGCCCTCGGGCTTGAGCTTTTGGCCCAGCGTCCGGGCAACGTCCTGACCTGCTGCAAGGTCCCCGACGGCATCGACGGCGGCAAGCTGGTCAAGACCATGCAGGGCAAGTACCGGGCCTACATCGCCGGAGGCCAGGATCCCTACAAGGGCAAGATCTTCCGCATCGCCCACCTCGGCTATATGGGCGGGTTCGACATCATCACCGCCCTGTCGGCCCTGGAGATGACCCTCATGGACCTCGGCTACGCGTTCGAGGCCGGGGCCGGCGTCAAGGCGGCCCAGGCCGTCCTCAAGGAGAATTGGCAATGACAAAGATCCTCATCGCCGACGGCATGGACAAGGCCGCTCTCGAGCAGTTGAAGGCCGTCCCCGGTTTCGAGGTCACGGTCCACAAGGGCATGACCGAAGCCGAGCTCGTCCAAACGGTCCCGGGCTACAGCGCCGCGGTCGTCCGCAGCGCCTCCAGGATCACCCGACCGGTCATCGAGGCCGGCCAGGACCTCAAGGTCCTCGTCCGGGCCGGGATCGGGCTCGACAACATCGACCGGGACGCGGCCAAGGAGAAGGGCATCTTCGTCGCCAACACGCCCGCGGCCACGTCCATCACGGTCGCCGAGCACACCTTCGGGCTCATGCTCGGGGCCGTCCGCAACCACTGGAAGGCCATCCTGACGATGAAAGCCCACCAGTGGGAGAAGAAGGCGCTCCAGGGCACGGAGCTCTACGGCAAGACCCTGGGCATCATCGGCTTCGGCCGGATCGGCCAGGAGGTCGCGAAGCGGGCCCTGGCCTTCGGCATGACCGTCGTGGCCTACGATGTCATCCCCATCCAGACCGACCTGCCCGTGAAGCAGATCCCGCTCGACGGCCTTCTAGCGGCCGCCGACCTCGTCACGCTCCACGTCCCCAAGCAGGCCAAGCCGATCCTGGGCCAGGCCGAGTTCGCCAAGATGAAGGACGGGATCATCATCGTCAACGTGGCCCGCGGCGGCGTCGTCGACGAGAAAGCCCTCCTGGCCGCCCTCAACGCGGGCAAGGTCCGGGCCGCGGCGCTGGACGTCTATGACAAGGAACCGCCCGAGGACTTCTCGCTCGTCGACCACCCCAACGTCATCCCCATCCCCCATCTCGGGGCTGCGGCGGCGGAGGGGCAGCAGCGGGCCGGCCTCGAGGTCGTACGCATCCTGAAGGAAAGGCTGACCTAAGCTACCAAAGACAATAGAGGGACGGTCCCCGAGGGGGGACTGCCCCTCTCGTTTCGCCCGGCAATCTGCTAGAATAGCACCATGATCTACCTCGACCACAACGCCACGACGCCCGTCGATCCCGCCGTGGCCGACAAGATGGCCTGGTTCCTGCGCGAGCATTTCGGCAATCCCTCCTCCCTTTACCCGATCGGCCGGGCCGTCAAGGACCTGATGAACGAGGCCCGCGAGCGGGTGGCCGGCGCCTTGGGGGTCGACCGAGGCGAGATCTTCTTCACCGGATCGGGCACCGAAGCCGACAACTTCGCCATCTTCGGAACGTTGGAAGCGTCGCCGGACCGGAACGGGTTCGTCACCTCGGCCATCGAGCACCCGGCCGTGATCGAGGCGGCCAAGGCCCTGGAGACGAAGGGGCTCAAGGTCACCTACCTGCCGGTCGACGCGTACGGCCAGATCTCGCTGGACGACCTGCGCTCGGCCCTGACGCCGAAGACGGGCCTGGTCTCGGTCATGCACGCCAACAACGAGATCGGGACCATCCAGCCGATCGCCGAAGTCGTCCGCATCGCCCACGAGCGAGATATCCCCGTCCACACGGACGCGGTCCAGAGCTTCGGCAAGATCGACGTCGACGCCCGCAAGCTCGGAGTCGATCTGCTGACCGTGTCCGCGCACAAGATCTACGGGCCCAAAGGCGTGGGCGCCCTGTACGTCCGACGGGGAGCCTCCATCCGCCCCTTCCTGCGCGGCGGACGCCAGGAGAGGGGCCTGCGCGCCGGCACGGAGAACACGGCCGGCATCGTCGGATTCGGCGAGGCCGTCCATGTGCTCCAGGACAAGGGCCGCCAGGAGCGGGCCCGCATCGAGAGACTGGCCGAAGCCCTCAAGCGGGGCGTCGAGGAGAGGATCCCGGGCGCCAGGTTCAACGGCCACCCGGAGAACCGGGTCAAGAGCACGCTCAATTTCGCTTTCCCCGGGCTCGAGGCCGAGGCCGTTCTTCTGGCCCTGGCGACCAAAGAGATCTACGTCTCGACGGGCTCCGCCTGCAGCGAGGAATCGGACGAGGTCTCGCACGTCCTCACGGCCATCGGACTGCGCCCCGAGATCGCCCGGTCGTCCATCCGGATGTCGCTCGGGCGCTCCAACACGGACGAGGACATCGACGTCGTCCTGCGCGAGCTGCCCGAGATCATCCGCAGGCTGAAGTCGATCTCGGCCTTCCATCCGGAAGGCTGATCCGGCCTCAACCCTGTCGTTGGCGCAACTGCCCCAGGTAGATGTCCCTCACCGCGCGGAAATACGCCTGGGGGGGCTCCCGCCGGAGGTCCGGATAGGTCCATTCCAGGGTCTTGACGCCCGTCCGGGTGAACAGGAGCTCGAGATGGGCGTAGATGCCCCGCCCGAGCGGGATGCGATGGGTGAAGTCCTTGGCCGTGGCCATGACCAACGCGGAGGCGGTGAGGTAGCCGGGGTCGATGTTCGCCGGGCGCCCGGTGACGCCCCGCTCCTCGCGGGCCATGGCTTCGAGCTCGTTCGCCCACAGCTTGGCCTCGGGGAGCGACTCCGGCGGGACGAGGGTCTCGAAGCTGAGAAAGCGCCGCAGGAGTCCCCCGCCCATATCGTCCTCATAGTAGCCCGTGAGGTCGAAGGCGAAGGCCTCGCTCTCGCTGTCGGCCCTCCCCCACTCCGCTTCGAGACGCTTCCTGACCTCCTGGTAGAGCGCGCCCTCCCGATAAATGACGCCGCAGATCAGCTTGACCGGATCGAATTCCTTCGGCTGAGCCATCTCTCCCCTCATTATAGGCCAAAACGGCCCTTCCGGATAGCCATCCATATTGCCAAGATCCCGGCGATGGACGTCCGGTTGTTGATCCGTTGAGCGGGTTGCCCGGACGCTCGGATGCCGGTCTCTCCCTCGTCGACGCGGAGGCCTCGTTTGCGCGGAGGGGTGAATTGGCCTATAATCGGCGCACTATGGAATGGGTCTACGTCGAGGAC
>DSDX01000267.1 GCA_011048485.1 Candidatus Aminicenantota bacterium
GCCGTCGAGCTCCCGGCTCAGCCTCCGGAAGGCCTCCGCATCGGCGTAGGCGACGGCCTCTTTTCCGAGCGCGGTGACGGCGAGAAGGTTTTTCGAGGCGAAAACGGCGCCGGCTCCGCCCCGCCCGAAGTTGCGGTGGCGGTCGGCGGTGAGGCAGGCGAAGTCGACGAAGTTCCAACCGGCCGGGCCCGACGTCAGGGTCGACGATCCCCTCAGTTTGGCCGTGAGGGCGTCGGTGACGATCGACGAGGCCCGGGGGACCCGGCGGCCGGCGGCAGTTTCGAAGAGGTCGTCCTCGACGTCGACGATACGGCAGGTGCCGTCGACGACCTCCAGGCGGACGGGACGGTCGGCCCGGCCGTCGATGATAACCTGGTCGAAACCGGCCCGCTTGAGCATGTTGGGGAAAAGGCCGCCCGAACTGGAGTGGGTGATGAGCCCGAAGAGCGGCTTATGGCCGGGCACCCATGGGGCCGGATCCGGCGAGCGGGTCATGGTCCCGACGAATGAGCACGAGCCGCGTCCGGCTGTGGCCACGGCCGTGTCGTTCAGGGCTGCGGAGCCGAGGATGACCCGGTTCCGCGGCGAGAGCGGATCGCGCAGGGGACCTGTCCTCTCGAGATGATCGGCCATGAGCCGGGCCTGGAGCCCACGACCTCCGACGTAATCGCGACAGAGGGCGGGGTCGGCCGGCTCGATCCTGACCTTCCGTTCCGTCAGATCGACCCAGGCCCAGCGGCCCCTGAAGCCCGTCGCTTGGCTGCTTTGAGTCATGTCGGCCTCACTCGATGTCCCGTTCCGGATGAGCTGGACCGCCGGTCAAAGCGATCCGAGCGCCTGGTCGAGGCCGGCGATGATGTCGTCACGCGTCGGCCCTCCTTGCTCAATAAGGGGGACACATCCTCGCGGTGTCCCCGGCGGATGCTTAGCACCTGTGGACGGCCAAGATGTCCGACAGGATGGCGAAGCCGGTCTCGAGCTTGCCGGCCCCCGCGCCCTGGATGGTCACCTTGCCCATGAGGTCGGTCTCGAGGCTGAGGGCGTTCTGGGCCCCCATGACCCCGGCCAAGGGGTCCGTCAAGGGGAGTTTCCGCGGCGAGACGGAGGCCGCGACGGCGCCGTCCTCGATCTTGGCGTGGCCGATGAGCTTGTAGCGGAAGCCCTCGGCCTTGGCCGCCTCGACGTCGGCCTTGGTGATCGACGAGATCCCCTGACAGGGGACGTCGGACGTCTTGAGCGAGCCGCCGAAGAGTACGTTCGACAGGATGACGACCTTGGCCAGGGCGTCGTGGCCCTCGACATCGGCGGTCGGGTCGGCCTCGGCGTAGCCGAGCTTCTGGGCCAGGGCCAGGGCCGGGCCGTAGTCCATGCCCTCGGTCTCCATCTTGGTCAGGATGAAGTTGGTGGTCCCGTTGAGGATGCCCTTGACCTCGCGGACCGCGTTGCCGGCCAGGCCGCATTCGGCGAGATGGAAGACGGGCGTCCCGCTCATGACCGTGCCCTCGATGCGGAACTGGAGGCCGTTCTTGCGGGCCAGGTCCCGGATCTCGTGGTAGTGGAGCGCGGCCGGGCCCTTGTTCGAGGTCACGACGTGCTTGCCGTGGCGCAGGGCCTTCTTGATATAGCTCGCGGCCGGCTCGCCGGTCTTGATGTCGGTGTAGGTCATCTCGGCGATGATCGCGGCCTCGGTGCGCTCGATCATGTCCAGGGGATCGAGGGGCTCGACCTGGGCGGGCGCCGCTTTGGGGTATTCGGCCAGGCCCTTGCCCGCGCCGAGGAGATCGAGAACGGTGGGAATGTCGATGCCGTCGGGGAGCACGAGGCTTCCCTTGAGCTTGTCGGCGATGGCCACGACCCGGGCCTCGAAGCCGAAGGCCTCGCGGAGATAGTCCCTTTTTTCGTGCAGGATCTGGAGCAGCCCCTGCCCGACGGTGCCGCAGCCGATGAGACCGATCTTCTGTTCCATCTGTAGCCTCCTCGCGCGCTTTCGGTGGCGTCATGATAACAAAATCGGGCCCGCAATAAAATGGGGGAATAGGTATTGTGTCCCCCATTTTTTGGTGGGAGAATGGCCCCATCGGATCGGGGCGAGGAGCCCCGGAGAGGAGGTCCCGTGAAAAAGACCCTATCGATCGCAGCGGCCGTCCTGCTCGTCGCGGCCCTCGCGGCCGGAGGCCAGCCGCAAGGGCCGAAGCTCAAGGTGTTCATCTCGGTCGACATGGAGGGCGTCGCCGGCCTCATCCACTGGGACGAGACCCGGGAGGGCGGGGCCGATTATCCGCTCTTTCGCCGGATCATGACCGAGGAGACCAACGCCGCCATCACCGGGGCCCTCGAGGCGGGGGCGACCGAGATCGTCGTCCGCGACTCCCACGGCAGCGCCAGGAACATCCTGCCCGACCTCCTGCGGCCGGAGGCCCGGCTCATCCGCGAATGGAACAGCCCACTGAGCATGATGGAGGGCATCGACGGCAGCTTTGACGCCGTCGTCTTCATCGGCTACCACGCCCGGGCGGGCACGCCGGACGCGGTCCTCAAGCACACGATGAGCCTGTCGCTCGAGGATGTCATCCTCAACGGCGTGCGCATGCCCGAGGGGGGCTGGAACGCGGCCATCGCCGGGCACTTCGACGTTCCTGTCGTCTTCCTCTCCGGAGATTCGGCCATCTGCAGGCAGATCCAGGAGGTCATCGGGCCCATCGAGACGGCCGCGGTCAAGGACGGCATGGGCCCGGCGGCCTCGATGATCCACCCCGCCGAGGCCCGGGAGATGATCCGGAAGGGGGTCGCGGCGGCCCTGCGGAACCTGAAAGGCGCCAAGCCCTACAAGCCCGCCGCTCCCTATGAGCTCGAGATCGTCTTTGTCGACGAGAACCAGGCCCGGCGGGCGGCCCTGGTGCCGGGGGCCCGGCGGACGGGCGAACGGTCGGTCGCCTTCACCTCGAACGACCTCCTGGAGATCGTCGACTTCTTCAGCCTGGCCCGCCGCTGAAAAAAAGGGCCGCCGCCCCGGAGGGCGGCGGCCCGTGCGTCCGCTTTGAGCGATTCGCTTACTTGGCCTCGGCGGGCGGGTTCTCCTTGATGAACTCCTCCAGCCATTCCGTCGTGACGGACTTGGGCCGCTCGATCGGCAGGCCGAGGGCGCGGTCCCAGACGAGCTGGGCCAGGACGCCGAGGGCGCGCGACACGCCGAAGAAGACCGTGTAGAAGTCGTACTGGTTGGCGCCGTAGTGGTAGAGCAGGACGCCGGAGTGGGCGTCGACGTTCGGCCACGGGTTCTTGGTCTTGCCGTGCTTGGTCAGGACGTCGGGGGCGACCTCGTAGACGAGGCTGACGATCTTGAACAGGTCGTCATCCGGCATGTGCTTGAGGGCGAACTCGCGCTGGGCGATGTAGCGAGGATCGGTCTTCCGCAGGACGGCGTGGCCGTAGCCGGGGATGACCCGCCCGCTGTTGAGCGTGTCCCACATGTACTTTTCCATCTGCTCCTTGGTGGGGACGCCGCCGAGCTCCTTCATGAGGTCCTGGATCCAGGCCAGGACTTCCTGGTTGGCCAGGCCGTGGAGCGGGCCGGCCAAGCCGTTCATGCCGGCCGACAGCGAGTAGTAGGCGTCCGACAGGGCCGAGCCGACGAGGTGGGTCGTGTGGGCCGAGACGTTGCCGCCCTCGTGATCGCTGTGGATGCAGAGATAGAGGCGCAGGAGCTCCTTGAACGCGGGATCGTCGCTGACGCCGAGCATGTGGGCCAGGTTGCCGCCCCAATCGAGCTTCGGATCGGGGGCGATGTGCTTGCCGTCGAAGTAGCTCCGGCGGAAGATGTAGGCCGCGATGTTCGGGAGCTTGGCCGTGAGGCTCATGACGTCCTCGAACATCGGGTCCCAATACTGGGTCTTGGGCATCTTCTCCTTGTACTTCTGGGCGAAGGCGGACTCCCGCTGGAGCTGCAGGATGGCCAGCGAGAACTGCGTCATGGGGTGGGTGTCCTTGGGGACGGCGTTCATCGTGTCGATGAGGTACTGGGGCAGGACGCTGCGCTTCTGCCATTCCTTGGTGATCTCGGCCACGTCCTCGGCGGTCGGGATCTCGCCGACGAGCAGCAGATAGAAGATGCCCTCGGGCAGGGGCTCGGTGCCGCCGGGGGCCTTGGGCAGCTTCTCCCGCAGCTCGGGGATGGAGAAGCCGCGGAAGCGGATGCCCTCGAACTTGTCGAGGAGGGAGACGTCCCAGAGCATCGAGATGATGTCGCGGGCGCCGCCGACGACCTGGCCGACATCGACCTTGGATACGCTGACCGTGGCGTTGTCTTTGGCCAACGCCTGGACCC
>DSDX01000268.1 GCA_011048485.1 Candidatus Aminicenantota bacterium
ACCTCTACAAGTCGGTCCACAAGATCGTCGGCACGGTCATGCCGGCCGGGAATTTCTACATCGCCCTCTACGACGGGGACAAGGACCTCATCAGCTTCCCCTATTACGTGGACGAGGAGGACGCTCCGCCCGAACCCGCGCGGCCGGGCAAGGGACTGACCGAGTATGTCATCCGGACGAGCCGGCCCCTGCTGTGCGACGAGGCCACGGACCGAGGCCTCCGGAGCCGCGGCGAGGTCGAGATCATCGGCGCCCCCTCGGCCATCTGGCTGGGCGTCCCTCTGATCGTGGACGGCGTGACGATCGGTGCCATGGTCGTCCAGCACTACGAAGATCCGAAAGCCTACGGCCAGGCCGAGCTGCGCATGCTCGAGTTCGTCTCCTCCCAGGTCGCCCGGTCGATCCAGCGCAAGCGGGCCGAGGATTCCCTGCGGCGGAACCAGCAAAGGCTGGCCCTCCACATCCAGCAGACGCCGCTGGCCGTCATCGAGTGGGACACCGATTTCAGGGTCCTGCAATGGAACGATTCCGCCGAGCGGATCTTCGGCTATCCGGCCGCGGAAGCGATCGGAAAGCACGCATCGTTCATCATCGCCGAAGCCGCCAAGGCCCACGTCGACGCGGTCTGGGCCGATCTCATGGCCAGCCGCGGCGGCAAGCGAAGCACGAACAAGAACGTCACCAAGGACGGACGCGAGATCTACTGCGAATGGTACAACACGACGCTCGCCGGCGCCGACGGCCGGGCCATCGGCGTGGCTTCCCTGGCCCAGGACGTCTCCGACCGTTTCCTGGCCGAGGCGGGCCTCCGTGACGGCCTGGCCAAGCTCCGTTCGACCCTGAAGGCGTCGATCGACTCCCTGGCCTCGGCCATCGAGATGCGAGACCCGTACACGGCCGGCCATCAGGACCGCGTCGCCCGGCTGGCCCGGGCCATCGCCGTCGAGATGGGGCTCGACGAGGAGCGGATCGAGGCCATCGAGATCGCCGGGGTCATCCACGACATCGGCAAGCTCTACGTGCCCGCCGAGATCCTCAGCAAGCCGACCAAGCTGACCGAGATCGAATACGCCCTGATCAAGATGCACGCTCAGGCCGGCTACACCATCCTCAGCAAGATCGATTTCCCCTGGCCCATCGCCCAGATCGTCCACCAGCACCACGAGCTCGTCAACGGGTCTGGCTACCCCCGAGGGTTGGCGGGCAAGGAGATCCTGCTCGAGGCCCGGATCCTCTGCGTCGCCGACGTCGTCGAGGCCATGTCCTCCCACCGCCCCTACCGGCCGGCCCTGGGCATCCAGTCCGCCCTCGAGGAAATCGCCCAGAAACAAGGCCTCCTGTACGATCGCGAGGTCGTCGCCGCCTGTCTGCGCGTGTTCAACGAAAGGCGCTTCAAGTTCGATTGAGGACCGGCCGCAAGGCCTTGATATCCCCGGACCGCTGGTTTAGGATGCCCCCGAGATGACACTTTCCATAGGGCCGGCCGTGAAGCTGGCGGCGGTCCTCGTCCTGGCGCTGGCGCTCGCGGCTTGGGGATCCGGACTGTCGCCCGGGACCGCGGACAAGCCCCACAAGCGCGCCGACGCTCTCCTGGCCAAGCTCGGCTCGCCGCGCGAGCCCGGCGCGGGCGTCATCGTGCTGAGGGACGGCCAAGTGGCCTACATCGGCACGCGCGGCGTCGGGGACATGCTGGCCATGCGCCCGATCGACGGCCGGACGACCTTCCGCCTGGCCTCGCTCTCGAAAGCGTTCACCGCCACGGCCGTCATGCTGCTCGTCCGCGACGGCAAGCTCAGTTACGAGGACAGCCTGACCGGCATCTTCCCTGACTTCCCGGAATACGGACGCGGGATCACGGTCCGTCACCTTCTCACCCACACCTCGGGCCTTCCCGACTACGAGGACCTGATGCCGGCCGCCGATCCGTCAATCCCAGTTGAAGAGACCCAGATCGACGACGCCGGGGTCCTCACGCTCCTCAAGGGCCAGAAAGCCGGCTGGTTCGCTCCGGGCGCTCTCTGGCGCTACAGCAACTCGGGCTACGTCGTGCTGGGCCTCATCGTGGAACGGGTCTCGGGACGGTCCTTCCCGGCCTTCCTCGAAGAGCGCGTCTTCGGTCCCCTACGCATGTCCAACACCGTGGCGTTCGTCCGCGGCCGGAACCGGGTCCCGGACCGCGCTTTCGGCTACACCAAAGAGGGCGACCGGTGGCGTTTCACCGACCAAAGCCCGACATCGGCGACGCTCGGGGACGGCGGCGTCTATTCCTCCCTCTACGATATGACCCTTTGGGACGAGGCGTTTCGCCGGAACCTGCTTCTCGGCGAGGCCGACCTGGGGGAGGCCCTGACCCCGGTCCGCGTCCCGGGCAAGGGGCCGGTCGGGCCCGATGGGAAGCCGGCCGATTACGGATTCGGATGGTTCCTCAACGCTTGGCGGGCCCGTCCGCGGATGTGGCACTACGGGGAAACCCGGGGCTTTCGGACCGCCATCCAGCGCTTCACGGCCGACGGGCTCACGGTCATCGTGCTGGCCAACCGCTCCGACGTCGACGCGACGGAGATGTCCCTCAAGGTGGCGGATTTCTTCCTGAAAGAAGGGAGATAATCAACCGATCGTCGAGGGGACGCCCTCGTTCCGGCCGTAGAGGTGCCGGATGAGGAGAAGCACGGCCTGGGAGGTCAGGCTCTCGAATTCGACGCCGATCTCGTAGGTATCGCCGTTGTCCTTGGGCCTGGTCCATCGGACTAGCCCATCGAGGTTGATGATCTGATCGGTTGCGGCCAGGAGGAGCCGGATCCTGATGACGCTCCCGACGGGATAGTTCTTCGACGTGACGATCCTGGCCCCGCCCGTCGACAGGTCGTAGGTGTGGGCGGCGACGCCCGGCCCCTGGTACTTGTCCACGGCCGTGCGAACGAGGATCTCGTTCCTCTCGACGAAGCGGTTTCTCTTGCGTCTCTCGAACATAGCCGCCTCCCGCGGATGGCGTTGGCCTCGCTCCGCCTGGGATTGTCGAGCGGCCGGACCCCGGGCGCAATCCCCCCGAGGGGTGATTCAACCGGTGATATCTCACCCCCCGCCGCGGGCCGCGGGCCTCCGTTGACGGGCCCGAGGCCCGGTGCTATCCTTGGCCAAGCCCTCATGAAAACATCCAAGACCTGGGCCCTGGTCCTCATGGGCGGCGGCGCCAGGGGGCTGGCCCACGTCGGCGTCATCCGGGTCCTCGAGAAGCACGGGCTCGTCCCCGACGTCATCGCCGGCACCTCCATGGGAGCGCTCGTCGGCGGGCTTCACGCGGCCGGCCTGTCGGGCCGGCAACTGACGGACATGCTGGACGGGTCCGGCCTCGAAGAGGCCCTGGAAGGCGTCAAGGGATTCGGCCTGTTCAAACGATCGCTGAACCTGTTCGAGGCCCTGATGCTCACGGACACCAAGAACCGGTTCATCAAGAAGATCGGAGTCGACAAGAGCGACGCCATCGAAGCCTACCTCAAGAGCTGCGTCGGCAACGTCCGCATCGAGGACCTGCCGGTCAAGTTCCTTTGCAACGCCGTCGATCTCGTCTCCGGCCGGGAGGTGATGTTCACCCGGGGCAAGCTGGCCCGGGCGCTCCGGGCGACCATGTCGCTGCCGCTCGTCTTCGCCCCGGTCCGGATGCGAGGCATGCTCCTTCTCGACGGCGGCGTCCTCAACAGCGCCCCGGTCGAGGCGGCCAGGGCCGCCGGCGCCGAGGTCGCGGTCCTCGTAGACGTGCACCGGCCCGTCAAGAAAGCCAAGCGGGAAGACCTCAAGAGCGCCTATCAGATCCTCCAAAGGACGGTCGAAGTGGCCGCCGCGGCCTCCTTCGAGGAGAGGGCGCGCCGCGCCGACTTCGTCCTGAGGGTCCCGGTCGACCTGGGGGTCCTCAATTTCGACGAGCCCCGGCGGATCGCCAGGAAGGGCGAACGGGCGGCCAAAGCCCGCCTCGAGGAGCTCAAGGCAGCGATCGGCGCGGCCTCATCGACTTGAGACGTCTTTCCTAATACCAATCCGCCAGGACGAAGCCGATCCCGATGCGGTGGACGCGATGGTCGTAGTCGAGGAGGCTCTCGCCGTAGCCGAGGAAATATTGGACGTGGCCGGCGACCGTGGCGAACATCGGGAAGCTCCACTCGAGCTGGAGGGCGCCCCGGTTCTCACGGAAATTGAGATTGTCGCGGACCATGAGGCCGAGCCGGTGCCTCTTCAGGAAGTAGAAAGCCCGGACTTCGCCGCAGCCCAAGAAGTGGGTCATCCCGGGATTGTCGTCGTCGACGTCGGACAGGCGGATCCAGCCTTTCAG
>DSDX01000270.1 GCA_011048485.1 Candidatus Aminicenantota bacterium
GCCCAGGACCATGGCCCGGACGGAGGAAGAGCCCCTGGTGCGGGCGACGGCGTTTCGGCTTGGGAGGCGGACCTCCGTGCCGCAGGGGGGAAACGAGCCCGCGGCCGCTTTCCCTCCGAACCGGGCCGCGCAACCGGCGGCCAAGATCCGGATGATCTCCCGTCTTTTCATCTCGGCTTTCGTGCCGCGACCCGTCCGCGCGAATTTTCTCTCCGCAAGGGATGATACCAGTTTTGCCGGAGTTGCGATACGCTCCGGCCGGCTTCTTGTTGCGGGGTTCCCGTATCCCTTACGAAGGGAGGGTTTCGAAAGACGGTGAAGGCCGCCGCTCAGGCTTGAATTCCGAGGCCCCCCTGGGCTATGTTAATCGGGTCCCGAGAGCCGGAGGGCAATCCATGGCCATCGAACGGATCGAGATCGACCTGGTCAAGCTCCCCTACGTCCATTTCTTCGAGACGAGCTTCGGGCGCTCCTACGACCGGACTTTCGGTCTGATCAGGGTGTGGGAAGACGGCGTCTGCGGCTGGGGGGAGTGTGTCGCCGAGGAGGCGCCGCTCTACAGCGGCGAAACGACGGAAACGGCCTGGCACGTCATGAGGGACTTCCTCGTCCCGCTCGTTCTCGGCAAGGGCCTGGTCGAGCCCGAGGACTACGCCCGCGAGGCGGCCGTCTTTCGGGGCAACCGGATGGCCAAGGCCGGGATCGAGTTGGCCCTCTGGGACCTCAAGGCCAAGAAGGCGGGACTGCCCCTTCACAAGCTCTACGGCGGCGTGCGCAAGGAGATCGAGGCCGGCGTCAGCTGCGGCATCGAGGATTCCATCCCCGAGCTCGTCGACGCGGTCGGCCGATACCTCGATCAGTGTTACAAGAGGATCAAGATCAAGATCAAGCCGGGCTGGGACATCGCGGCCTGTGCCGCCGTGCGCGAGAGGTTCCCCGATATCATGCTCCAGGCCGACGCCAACGGGGCCTACGGATTGAAGGATATGGAAACGCTCAAGGCCCTGGACGCTTTCGACCTGCTCATGGTCGAGCAACCCTTCGCGCCCTACGACCTTTGGGACCACGCCAAGCTGCAGCTCGAGATGAAGACGCCGCTCTGCCTCGACGAGTCCATCCTCTCGCTCGACACGGCCCGGGCGGCCCTGGAGATGGGCAGCTGCCGGATCGTCAACATCAAGGTCGGCCGCGTCGGCGGCGTCGTCGAGACGCGCCGGATCCACGACCTGTGCGAAGCGCGCGGCGTCCCGGTCTGGTGCGGCGGGATGCTCGAGAGCGGGATCGGCCGGGCCCATAACCTCCACGTCGCGACGCTGCCGGACTTCAAGCTGCCCAACGACCTCAGCGCCAGCCGGCGCTATTACGAAGAGGACTTGATCGATCCCTTCATCGAGCTGAGCGGGCCGGGGGCGATCCGGGTGCCCGACGGGCCGGGCATCGGCGTCGAGCCGGTCGAATCGCGCGTCTCCCGCGCCTCCCTCCGCCACGAAGCCCATGAAAGGGTCAGATCTACTTTTTTCGAAAAAAAGTAGATCTGACCCTCTCCTGATCAGGCCTGGCGCGGGGCGCCGGGATCGAGGTTCGTCCCGCAGGCCGGGCAGACCTTCCATTCCGGATCGACGGGTTTGCCGCAGGCCGGGCAGGTCGTCTTCAGGCTCTTGCCGCAGTAGGGGCAGAACGCGTGTTCCGTCGCCACCGGCTTTCCGCAGTGGGGGCACGGGCCCGCCGGGCCGGCCGGAGGCGCCGCCGTCCCGCCGGCGGACCCATTCCGGCGCCCCAATCCGGTCTCGCTCCGGACGATGGCGTACACGAGAAGCCCGATGATGTTGCCGATGAGGACGAGCAGGAGCCACAGGATGCCGCTCATGCCCCGCTTCTCCGCGTCCCGATAGACCCAGATGAGGACCGCGCCCCAGAGGACGATGAGCGCGGCCGGCAAAACAAACATGAAGAACCGGCCGATGCCGTCAAAGCCGTGGAACCAGCCGTTGACCGAGTGGCCCATCTCCCCGGCCATGCGGGAGACGCCCGGGAGAACCCCGAACGGGAGCAGGAAGAACGCGGACCGAAAGGCGAAAAGCGCCAGGATGACGATGATGATCACGAGGGCGATCGTCTTTCCGTTGTTCGATGCCGTCATGGGAACCTCCTGAGTTCTATCCGACTTTTGCGGGCACGCCCCGTCCGGCCCGGAACGCCCGCAGGACGACCGGCGCGAAGAGGAGCGTGACCGCGTTCTGAACGATGACGAACACGGCGGCCCGGGCCGCCAACGGCAGGTCGGCCAGGGTCGTATCGGCCGTCACGTCCGCGAGGGAGACGGCCGCCCAGATCCCCGTGGCGATCGCGACCATGGCCAGGGCAACAAGGACCCAAGCCGGCAGGGGCGCCGGCCCCTTCGCCGCCCCCGCCTGACGCATCAGCCTACGTGTCCTCCTGACGAGGTCGTCGGGCGGCTCCGGCCAGTTCGCCGTTCCGAGCCCGGCCCGGATGGTCGCCCGGTCGGACGCGAAGTCCCGGCAGTTCGCGCAGGCCCGGGTGTGCTCCTCGACCAAGCGCCGCTCAGCCCCGGTCAGGGCCCGCTGCTCGGCCTCGAGCATCAAGCGTTCGATATCCCGGCAGCGCGTTCTTTGCGTCATGTCCGTCCCTCCTCGAGGGCCTGCTCCCGCTCGTGCGCCGGCCTGAATTCGGCCAGCTCCCGGCGCAGCTTCCGGACCGCCCGATGGAGGAGCGTCCGGACGGTGTTCTCGGGGATGCCGAGGATGCGCCCGATCTCCTCGTGCCGGAGGCCTTCGATGTCCTTGAGGACGAAGACCCGGCGCTCCCTTCCAGGCAGCCTGGTCACGGCCCGTCGCAAGCACATCCGGAAGTCCGCCCTGGCCGTTGCGTCGACCCGTGAATCGGGCGGGGCGTCCCATCCCAGGTCGGCGTCGGCGGCCCGGTCGGTCATGGACGCTCGCCTTTCCCTGAGGAAGAGCCTCCGGATCCTTTTTTTGCGAAGCACGTCCCTGTGGGCGTTGGCCGCTATGGTGAAGAGCCAGGCCTTCGGGTTTCCTCCTTCAAAGTCGTGTCCCGACGGGCCGGCCTTGACCGCCCGCAGCCAGGTCTCTTGGAAGAGATCCTCGGCTTCCCGGGCGTCCCGGGCAAGGGCGCAGGCGAATCTGTAAACGTCGATCTGGTACATGTCGAAGAGACCGTCGAGTGATGTCACGTCTCAGTCCGTCTCCACGCTATAGGACGCGCGGCCCGCCGGAACGTTTCACGCAGACTTCCCCCCTGACGGGGGCCCTCCCCGCTCGGCGGCTCATTGAGGCTGTTCCCCTCAGGCTTCGGCGCTGAAATGCTCGGCCAGGATGTCCTGGGCTTCCGCGGCCCGGTTCGCGGGGACGAGAAGGGCCGCGCGGCCCAACCCGTCGACGGTCATCCCGAGAACCTTGCCCACGGCTTCGGCGCTCACCCGCGCGGGGATGCCGAAGGACTCGAGCATGTTCCTGAGGATCTCCGCCTCCGTGACTCCGTTCGATGTGTGGACGGTGACCCAGTTCATGCCTTTATCATACCATGCCGGGCCGCCGACAGGAACCGGCCGCGGCGCCCCCCTCCTCCCCGAGGTCCAATCCAGCTGGGCGCCGATCGCCCGGACTCATGCCGGATCGGCCGTGACGGGATGATCGGACCGGAAGCCCGCGAGACGCGCCTCGGGGAAATCCCCGGGGGAGGGCCGCTTCCCGGCCCCTACTTCCCGGCGCTCTTGATGGCCTTGATGTAGTCCTCGACTTGCTTTCTCAGCACGTCCTGCTCGATCTTGGGCAGGACCGCCTCGAAGACGGCCCGGGCCTTGGAGGGTTCCCCGCTGTTGAACAGCGCGATACCCAGGTTGACCTGGAGATTGATGTCCTCGGGCGCGAGGACGAGGCCGGCCTGGAAGCTGCCGACCGACTCGGCGTAGCGGCCGAGCTCGTTCAGGACGACGCCCTTGAGGTTGTAGGCCCCGGCGTTCCTGCCGTCGGCCCGGATCGATTTGAGGGCATAGTCCAGGGCCTCCTCGAAGCGCTTCCCGTTGTAACAGAGCTTGCCGAGCTGGAAAGCCGTCTCCGCCGTGGCGTTCACGGCGAACGCGCGCTTGAGGGCGGCCTCGGCCTTGGCCGGCTCTCCGAGCTCGAGGTAGGCCAGGCCGAGCCCTCTCTGCACGTCGGCGGCGTCGGGCTTGATCGCCGCGGCCTTTTCGTAGGCCTCCGCGGCCTTGGCGAAATCGCCCTTCCGGTAATAAGCCGAGCCGAGCAGGTTCCAGCCGTCGAAATGCCCCGGGTCCAGGGAGAC
>DSDX01000042.1 GCA_011048485.1 Candidatus Aminicenantota bacterium
AGTTATTTATGAGACAGGACACTAGGGCTTTAGCCTCTTATCTCACCGCCGGCTCGAGGTTCATCCGGCACAGGAGGTCCTGATAATGAGGATCTTCACCGAGGAGATCGACAAAAACGGGCTCCGCCACATAAGGCATGTTGGAATCCCCAAGCTCATACCCTTTCTCCAGCCATTCCAGGGCTTTTTCCGCTTCCCCGGCAGCGGCATAAGGGTAGGCAATGAAGCAGGGACCGATATAAACCTGTTGCGAGATCTCGGCCAGGGTTTCCGCTGCGGCGTGCATCGCCTCCGGGTAGCCGCCCGTTTCATATCCGCTCGACATGGCCTCGACGACCGGCGTCAGCTCCAAGGCCGCATAAAACGCCTTCGCGCCATCCAACGCCTCATCATACTGTCTCTTCAAGTGGAACACTAACCAGAGACAAGCCTGTGCCTGGGGGTTATTGGGCGATGTCCTGATCGCATTGCGGCTCTGAGCGATGGCCTCGTCATATCTTCTCAGATAATACAAAGTATTGGCATACATACTCATATACAGCGAATTGAGGGGGTCCAATTCCAAGGCTAACGCTCCCTGGGCTGCGGCTTCCTCGTCACGATTCAAATAGCACAACAGATTCGAGTAATACGCCCGGGCCATGCCATAGTTGGGATTGAGCTCGATGGCCCGAAGGAATGAGATCTCACCGCCTTCCCAATCCCATTCGAACCAGGTTTTCATCGCGGCCATGGCGAAATGAGCTTCCGCCAGGGTGTCGTCCAATTCCAGGGCTTTGAGGACGTAGGGCTTTGCTTCCGGCAGGATCTCGCCGGGTGGAACCAGTCCAATCTGCGCACGTGCGCTCAGGGCTGAAAACATCCCTGCGTGAGCTAGGGCGTAATCCGGATCCTCCTTGAGGGCGGATTCGAAGTACTGTTGGGCTGTTTCCAGATCCGCCGGCGAGAGCTTGGACCAGTGGGACCAACCCAGGAGACCGGCCTCGTAAGCCTTGGGATTGACCCGGCGGGCGCCGGCAAAACGTGACGCTTCATCCGCTGTTAGTTTGACCTGGATTTGATCGGCAATGCTGCGGGCTACTTCGCCATACATCACCAGCACTTCGGTTGCCGGGCGGTCATACCTTTCTATCCAGAGGCTTCTTTCCTCGGGGAGCGCATCGAACAGCTGCAGCTTGATGCTTATGTTTTCACCGATCTGATAGACCGCCCCCTCTAATATGGCATCCACGTTCAGCTCCTGGGCGATTTCCGGAACGGTTTTTTCCGTATTTTTGTACTGCATGATCGACGTTCGTGAAATGACCCGCCGCAGCCCGCTGATCTGGCCCAGCTGCCCGATCAGCTCGTCGGTCACGCCGTCGACAAAATACTCCTGCTCCACGTTCCCCGTGAGATTTTCGAGCGGCAGGACCGCGATCGAATTGATGGCTTCGGCGCGGCCGGGGAAAAAGGTCAGGATCAAAACCGCAGCCAGGATGACCAGGCCGCCCGCACCGGCGTAGAGGATCGCTTTCCTCCGGCGGCGAAGCTTCTCTCTCCTCAGCCGCACTCTGATCTCTTCCGGGACGATCCCCGCGGAAATGGACTTTAGATCGTCTATGAGTTCATCGGTACCCTGGTAGCGCTTGTCCGGATCCTTCTCGATCGCCCGGAACACGATCTGCTCGATCGAAGGGGGGATCTCAGCCTTCTGCTCCGTGATGGACTTGGGCTTATCCTTAAGGATCGAGTGGATGATGGCCTGCTCGTGCTCGCCTTTGAAGGGCAACTCCCCGGTGAGCATCTCGTAGAGGACGACCCCGAAGGACCAGATGTCCGTCCGGTGGTCGACCTCTTTGCCCTGCGCCTGCTCGGGCGACATGTAAGTCACCGTCCCCATGGTCGTCCCTTCCCGGGTCATCAGAGTGGCTCCCGCGACCCGGGCCAGACCGAAGTCCATGACCTTGGCCTGACCTCTCGCGTCGATCATGATGTTGGCGCTCTTGATGTCGCGGTGGACGATGCCCCTCTTGTGGGCCTCCTGCAGGCCCTCGGCCACCTGGGTGGCGATCCGAAGCGCCTCCTCGAGTTCGAGCGGGCCCGAGTCGATCCTCTTTCTCAGGCTTTGGCCCTCGATGTAGGCCATGGAGATGAAGGCCTTGTCCTCGGCCTGGTCGAACTCGTAGACGGTGCAGATGTTGGGATGGTCAAGGGCGGCGGCCGCCTGGGCCTCCCGCATGAACCGGTCCTTGATCTCGGGGATGTGGACGAGCTCCGGCGGCAGGAACTTGAGGGCCACGGGCCGCTTGAGCCGGGTGTCCTCGGCCTTGTAGACGATCCCCATCCCCCCGCGGCCGAGTTCCTCGATGACTCGGTATTTCCCGGCGATGACGGCGTCCTTCGAGACGGCGGGTTGAGGGGTCACCAAGGTCTTCGTCAAGGAGACGCCATCAGCGCCAGCCGGGCTCAACGGGGCGGCGCAGTTACCGCAGTACCGGGTTCCGTCGGGATTCTCGGCCTGACAATGGGGGCATTTCATGATCATCACCCATCGGGCTTCTTGTCGTGCGTCGGGAGGCCCATCCGGCGCAGGACGGCCTGGATCCTGGGATCGGAGCGAATGTCGTCGTATAGCGGAAAACAACTGAGATACGGCGACACCGGATCATGGACCTCGAAACCTTTCTCCAGCCACTCGACGGCCTTGTCCTTTTCTCCGGCCGCGACGTAAAAGTTGCCGATATCGTTCGGCAGGCTGAAAGCCTCGGGAAGGCGGGCGACCAAGGATTCGGCCCCGCGCCGCATCGCCTCAGCGTATCCTCCTTCCGCATACCCCTCTTCGAGCGCGGCGGCGACTCTGGAGTCCTCGTATATGGCGACCATCATGGTCTTGATGGCCTCGAAGGCCTCTTTGTGCAGCTCCTCCTTTTGGTGCATGGTCAGCCAGAGTGTGAACCCGACGATGGGATGGTCCGGGTGGATCCGCTGGGCTTCACGGGCTAACGCGATGGACTCGTCGTATTTCCTCTGCGCATAGACGATTTGGGCATGCCAGCTTTGGACCAAGGGATTGAAGGGATCGAGCACGGAGGCCTTTTCGCTGTGAATCAGGGCCTCTTCGACATGCCCGGTGATCGCCAGGTAATGTGCATAAAGTGCCTGCGCGGCGGCCACGTTGGGATTGATCTCGAGCGTGCGCCGCCAGGATTCCCCGGCACCGTCCCACTCCCAGTCAATATAGGTTTTAATTGAAGCCAGGACATGGTGCGCATCGGCGGAACCCGCGTCGAGTTCGAGGGCCCGCAGGGCCGCGGCCTTGGCTTTCGGCGCCGCTTCCTCGGGGGGCGCGATGCCCATCTGGTTGCGGTAGAGCCAGAGCAATGCCCGACCGGTGTAGGCCGGCGCGTAGGAGAGATCCTTCTCCAGGGCTACGTCGAAGTACTTTTCGGCCGTGTCCAGATCCTCCGGGGTCACTTTCTGGCTGTGGAACATGCCCCTGAGGTAGGCTTCGTGGGCCTCGGGATCGATGGGACTGACCTTGGCCAACTGGTCTTTCTCGGACGGAAGAAGCCTGATCGACAGCGCCTTGGCCATGTTCTCCGCCACTTCGCTCTGCAGAGCCAGGATGCCCGAGAACTCCCGCTTGTAGCTCTCCGCCCAGAGCTGGGTTTGGTCGGCGACCTGGATCAGGACCGCGTTGACCCGAACGAGGTTCCCCTCGCGAAGGGAGCTGCCTTCCAGGACATAGTTCACCCCAAGCTCCTGGCCGATCCGGTCCACCGGCGTATCGCCTTTCTTGTACCTCATCACCGAGGCCCGGGCGATGACGCTCAGACTGTCCGGGTGGAGGCGGCCCAGCTCGGTGATCATCTCCTGGGTCAGCCCGTCGCTCAGGTATTCCTGGTCCGGGTCGCCGCTGAGGTTGGCGAACGGAAGGACGGCCAGTTTTATGGCCCGGGCCGGCCGGGCCTTGAGCGGTTTGACACCTTCGGCCACGGCCTCGAGGTCCTCCGCGAGCTCCTCCATGGTCGGGTAGCGGGCGGACGGCTTCTTGGCCAGGGCCTGGAAGATGACCTCCTCCAGTCCGGGGGGCGCGTCGGGCTTGGCTTTCTTCAGAGACGCCGGCTCCCGGTGGAGGATGGCGTGGATCACGGCCTGGTCGTGGTCGCCCTTGAACGGGAGCTCACCGGTGAGCATTTCGTAGAGGACGACCCCGAGCGACCAGATGTCGGTCCGGCCGTCGACCTCATCTCCCCGGGCCTGCTCAGGAGACATGTAGGCGATCGTCCCGAGCGTCGTCCGGCTCCGCGTCAGCGACAGACCGCTCCGGAGC
>DSDX01000096.1 GCA_011048485.1 Candidatus Aminicenantota bacterium
GAGGAGCTCGGTCGTCGTGGTCATGTCCTGGCCCATGACCTTGGTTTTGGTCGTCTGTTGGACGACGACGCCCTTGACCTTCTTCATCTCCTGGACGAGCTTGTCGAAGCCCGGCATGCTGGCCATCATGGCGTTGGCCATGGCGAAATAGGCGTCGAAATCGACCTTGAGATCCTGGCTGGCCCAGGCCTCGGACGTGGCCTTCATCATGCCCATGTCCATGTCGATGACATACTTGCGGGCGTCCCAGGCGCCGATCTTCTTGGTCTCGGCGGTCTCGGTCACGTCGACTTTCATGGAGCCCATCATGCCCTGGGCCATGCCCTTCATCATCTCGGCCATCTTCTTGGCCTCGGCCCTCTCCTCCTCGGTCTCGCCCGCCTCCGCGAACATCTTGTCCAAGTCCATGGGGATCTCGCTGTAGGTCTTGGCCGCGTGGTCGATGGAGATCAGGACCTTTTTGTCGGCGTGGAAAAGCATCGAAGTCCCGTCCGTGTCGGTCCGGGCCTTGCCGTCGCCGATCCAAAAAACCATGATCTCGTTCTTCTCCGGCTGGGTCTGGCCCATGATCGTGACGGCGTCCGTATGGGTCTTCTGCTTCATGTAGACGTCGCCCCAGGACGGGGCGGCGGCGAAAGCGAGGGCGAAGAGCGCCGCGAGGCCCAGAACGTAAAAAGTCCGTCTGTTCTTCATGGATTCCTCCTTTAAGAGCTTGTCGATTCCTTCAACCCTGATCATCTATATATCGGTTCAGGGCGGTCCGAGTCAAGCCCGCCGGGAGGCCGCCCGGCCAGGCCCGGTCCGGGATGGTTCAGGCCCGGACCTTCCAGATGTCGCAGCAGTAGTCCCCGATGGCCCGGTCCGAAGAGAACTTGCCCATGCGGGCCACGCTCAGGATCGACATCCGGGCCCAGCGGTCGGGGTCCCGGAAGGCCTCATCGACCCGCTCCTGGCAATCCGCGTAGGAGCCGAAATCCGCAAAGACCATGTACTCGTCGCGCTGCATGAGGCCGTCCAGCAGCGGCTTGAAGAGACCGGGATCCTGAGGCGACAGATATCCGTCCCGGATGAACTCGACGGCCCGGCGCAGGCGCGGATCGGCCTCGAGGGCGGCGGACGGATCATACCCCCTGGCCTTGGCCTCCCGGACCTCGTCGGCCGTGAGGCCGAAGAGGAAGAAGTTCTCCGGGCCGATCTCCTCCCGGATCTCCACGTTCGCGCCGTCGGGCGTGCCGATGGTCAGGGCGCCGTTGATGGCGAACTTCATGTTGCCCGTGCCCGACGCCTCCTTCCCCGCGGTCGAGATCTGCTCGGACAGGTCCGCCGCCGGGTAGATCCTCTGCGCGTTCTTGACGTTGAAGTCGGGGACGAAGACGACCTTGAGCCGGCCGTCGATGTCCGGGTCGCCGTTGATCAGGTCGGCCGTCGAGGTGATGAACTTGATGATCAGCTTGGCCGTGGCGTAGCTCGGGGCGGCCTTGCCGCTGAAGACGAACGTCCTCGGCGTCAGGTCGGCCGCCGGATCCCGCTTCAGGCGCAGGTACAGGGCGAGGATGTGAAGCGCGTTGAGGTGCTGGCGCTTGTACTCGTGGACGCGCTTGACCTGGACGTCGAAGAGCGAGCCCGGGTCCGCGGCGACGCCGGTCACCTCCCGGATCCGCCGGGCCAGGCCCTCCTTGTTGGCCAGCTTGACCCGCCGCCATTCGTCCCGGAAGGCCCCGTCGTCCGCGAACGGCTCGAGCCGCCGCAGCTCCTCGAGATTCCCGACCCAGCCCGGGCCGATGGCCCGGCTGACGAGGGCCGCGAGACCCGGATTGCAGAGGGCCAGCCAGCGACGCGGCGTCACGCCGTTGGTCACATAGCCGAACTTCTCGGGGCTGACCTCCTGGAAATCGCGCAGAACCGTCGACTTCAGGAGCTCCCCGTGCATCCGGGCCACGCCGTTCACCGCGTGGCTCCCGACCGTCGCCAGGTGGGCCATGCGCAGGGACCGGCCGCCGGCCTCGTCGACGATCGAGAGCCGGGCCGCGAGGGCCTCGTCGCCGGGACGCCGCGCCCGGACCTCGGCGAGGAAGCGCCGGTTGATCTCGAGGATGATCTCGAGGTGGCGGGGCAGAAGGCTTTCAAAGAGGCCGTAGCCCCAGGTCTCGAGGGCTTCGGGCATGAGCGTGTGGTTGGTATAGGCGAGCGCGCCGGTTGTGATGGCCCAGGCTCGGTCCCAGTTGAGGTCGTGCTCATCGACCAGCAGGCGCATGAGCTCGGCCACCGCCAGCGAGGGGTGGGTGTCGTTCATCTGGACGGCGAAGTGATCAGGGAAGCCCTCGAGACCGGCTTGGCGGGAGAGATGGAGCCGGAGCATGTCCTTCAGGGAGCAGCTGACGAAGAAATGCTGCTGGAGGAGCCGCAGCTGCTTGCCGGCCTCGATCTCGTCGTTCGGGTAGAGGATTTTGGTGATGGTCTCCGAGCGCGTCTTCTCCTCCACGGCGGCATAGTAGTCCCCCGCGTTGAAGTCCCGCAGATCGAAGCCGACCGGGGCCTCCGCCTTCCACAGCCGCATGGTGGCGCACGCCGCCCCGCCGTAGCCGATGATGGGGGTGTCGTAAGGGATGCCCTTGACGGTCGTCGACGGGACCCAGCGGACGCGATAGCGTCCCCCGACGTCGCGGAAGGGCTCCGTGCGGCCTCCCAGTCCGACCTCCTGACAGAGCTCGGTCTTGGCGATCTCCCAAGGATTGCCGTGCCGGAGCCAGGTGTCGGCGATCTCCGCCTGCCACCCCTCCCGGATCTCCTGGTCGAAGATGCCGAACTCGTAGCGGATGCCGTAGCCGATGGCGTTGACGCCGAGCGTCGCCAGCGAATCGAGGTAGCAGGAGGCCAGCCGTCCCAATCCCCCGTTGCCCAGGCCCGGCTCCTCCTCCTGTTCGATGAGCGCGTCGAGGTCGAGCCCCAAGCCGCTCATGGCCCGCCTGGCCGGCTCGGTGAGGCCCAGGCAGAGCAGGCCGTTGGCCAGGTGCGGGCCGGGCAGGAATTCCGCGGACATGTAGGCGACGGTCTTGCGGATCCGGCCCCGGGCCGGCCCCTCGACGCCCCGCAGGCCCTTGATCCAGGCGGCCAGCATGCGGTCCCGCACCGTGTAGGCGAGGGCCATGTAGAGGTCGTTCGGGGCGGCGTCGCCGAGCTTGCAGCCGCGCACGAAATGGAGGTTATCGAGGAAAGCCCGGGCGATGGCCTCCGCCGTCCGCCCGGTCCGGACCCGACTCGGCCCAACTATCCTGGTCATGGCTCCTCCGCGCCTCCGATCGCATGATCGGGCGGGATGGGCGGCCGCGCGGACCTAGAGGAGATCATGCTCTCCCGGCTTGTCCGCATGGCCCCGGATGGCGAGGATCTCGGTGGCGATCTCCTCGATGGGCTTGTTGGTCACGTTGATGACCGCCCAGCCGGGATGGCGAGCGTAGTAGGCCCGGGCCTGCATCAGCTCGATCCGCACATATTCCGGGTCAGCGTATCCCCCGGCCGCCCCCCGAAGGTGGTCGTGCCGGGCCCGCCGGAGCTCGGCCAGCTGGCGGGCGTTCGTGTCCAGGCAGAAGACCTTATGCGGGGGCAGCCGCGACAGGGCGGCCGGAGGGTCCTGGCGCATGACGATGGGGACGTTGGCCACGAACCAGCCCTTGAAGGCGAGGTAGATGCTGAGCGGCGTCTTGAAGGTCCGGGAAACGCCGAGCAGGACCAGATCCGCCTTCCGCAGGTCTTCGGGCCGCTGGCCGTCGTCGTGCCGGACGGCGAATTCCATCGTTTCGATGCGCCGGAAATAGGATTTGTTCAGGATGCTGAACAGCCCCGGCTTTCCCGACGGCGACGCGGCCAGCGTCTCCGTCAGCCGGGCGATCAGCGGCCCCATGAGGTCGATCGTCTCGACGTTGTATTCCCGGCCGGCGTTGACCATGGCTTCGCGGACCGCGTCGGTGACGATGGTGTGGACGACAAAACCCTCGGCCTTGGCCGCTTCGCGAACGACGCGCCTGACCCTCTGCGCCGTCCGGACGTTCGAGCGGACGATGATGTCCACGGCCGCCCCCGGGAACTGGGCCAGCGCCGCGCTCAAGATCCGCTCGGCCGTGCGCCCCGTCCCGTCGGAGACGACGAAGATCTTATTGTCCACCCCCCCGATGATAGGGCGTCACGCCGGGAGTGTCAATCCGCCCTCCGGTTGCGCCGCGGTTGCAATCGCCGCGTCGAACGGTTATTCTGGAGGAAACGACGAAAAGGTGAGCCGAGCCCAATGGAAC
>DSDX01000217.1 GCA_011048485.1 Candidatus Aminicenantota bacterium
CGCCCCAGCTCTGCGCGGGCTGCCCGCACGCCGATACCTTTAAAGCGCTCAACGAAGCCCTGGAAGGGTCCCCGGGCTCGAACGTCTTCAGCGACATCGGCTGTTACACCCTGGGCGCCCTGCCGCCCTACAACGCGATCCACAGCTGCGTCTGCATGGGCGCGAGCGTCAGCATGGCCCGCGGCGCTTCGGACGTGGGCCTCCACCCGGCCGTTTCGGTCATCGGCGACTCGACCTTCGCCCATTCGGGCATAACCCCGCTGCTCGGCGCGGCCCGGGCCGACACGGACATGACCGTCATCATCCTCGACAACGCCACGACGGCCATGACCGGGGGCCAGCCGACCTATGGCTCGGGCGAGCCCCTGCTCAGGCTCATCAAGGGCCTCGGCGTCCCCGACGCGCACGTCCGGACGATCGAGCCGCTGCCCAAGAACCATCAGAAAAACGTCCAGATCATCAAGGACGAGATCGGCCACCACGGGCTGTCGGTCGTCGTCGCCGTCCGCGAGTGCGTGCAGGAACTGCGGAAGAAGAGGAGCTAGGCCATGAAACAGGACATCATCCTCGCGGGCGTCGGCGGCCAGGGCATCCTGTCGATCGCCTACGTCATCGACAACGCCGCCTTGGCCGAAGGCCTGTCCTTCAAGCAGGCCGAGGTCCACGGCATGGCCCAGCGGGGCGGCGCCGTCCAGTCGCACATGCGCCTGTCGAACGGGACGATCTGGAGCGACCTCATCCCCAGGGGCGAGGCCGACATGATCCTGAGCGTCGAGCCGCTCGAGGCCCTGCGCTACCTCGACCACCTCCGCCCCGACGGGATCGTCGTCTCGAGCTCGACCCCCTACAGGAACATCCCCGACTACCCCGACCTCGCCGCGGTCCTCGAGGCCATCCGCAAGGCGCCGCGGAGCGTCGTCGTCAACGCCGAGGCGTTGGCCAAGGAGGCCGGCACGGTCAAAGCGCAGAACATCGTCCTGTTGGGGGCGGCGTCCTCCTTCCTCGTCCTCGAGGAGGCCGGCCTTGTGAGGACGATCGAGGATCTCTTCCGGCCCCGGGGCCCGGCCGTCCTGGAGGCCAATCTCAAGGCCTTCGAGCTGGGCAAGAAAGCGGCGCGCCCTCAATGACAACCGGCTGGACAAGGGCGGTCAAGGTCCTCGAGCGGGCGGAGCGGGACGGCCGGGACTTCCTGCTCGAGCCCGAGGTCTACGAGATCCTGAAGGAGGCGGGGATCCCGGTCCCGCGGCATGTCTTCGTTCCGGCCGGAAGATCCGTCGGACGCCCCGAGCTCCAGGCCCTGGGGACGCCCGAGGTCGTCATCAAGATCGTCTCGCCGCTGGTCATCCACAAGTCCGATGTCGGCGGCGTCGCTTTCGCCAAGGCCGCGCCGGCGGCCGTGAAAAAAACCTGCGAAGCCATGCTCCGAACGGTCGTTCGGCGAACCCCGGCCTCCGGACGCAAGGCCGTCCGGCGATCCGTCCGGGGCTTCCTCGTGGCCGAGAAAGTCGCCTTCGAGGACATCGGGTTCGGCTCGGAGATCCTTGTCGGGCTGAGGAACACCCAGGACTTCGGGCCGGTGCTGACCGTGGGCTCGGGCGGCCTCGACGTCGAGTACATGAATACCCGGCTCCAAGAAGGGCGGGCCGTGGCATCGGCCTCCGCCCATCTCCTGGACGGGTCCGAGGGTGCGGCCCTCCTCGAGCCGCTGGCCGTCTTCGGCAAGATGGCCGAGTCCTTCCGGGGCCGCCCGGCGCTCATCCGGCCGCGGGTCCTGGTCGACACGCTCCTCCGCTTCCGCGACCTGGCGATCGCTTTCTCCGCCCACTCCGCCGACAACCCTTACGTACTCGAGGAGGCCGAAGTCAATCCGTTCGTCGTCCGGCGCGGGCGGCTCGTCCCGCTGGATGGCGTGTGCCGGTTCTCCAGGGCCAAGGCCGCCGCGTGGGCCCGGCCGGTCGAGGGGGTCGGACGGCTGCTCAAGCCGGCCACGATCGGCATCATCGGCGTCTCCGAGAAGATGAACATCGGCCACGTCATCCTCGCCAACATCCTCAAGGCCGGCTTCGATCCCGCCGACGTGGTCGTCGTCAAGCCGGGCCTCGAAACGATCGAGGGCTGCCGCTGCGTTCCCTCCGTCGAGGCCATGACGGGAACGGTCGACCTGTTCGTCCTGACCCTGGCCGCCGATCAGTGCCCCGACGTGATGAGGGACCTCGTCGACCACGGCAAGGCCCGGTCGGTCATCCTCATCGCCGGCGGCATGGGCGAGAAGGAGGGGGGAGGCTCGATCGAAGATCGCATCCGGGCGATTCTCGCGGCGGGCCGGGCGAGCGGCCGGACGACGCCGGTCGTCAACGGCGGCAATTGCCTCGGCGTCGTTTCCGGGCCCGGCCGCTACGACACGCTGTTCATCCCCGGCCACAAGCTGCCCCGGCCGGGGCGGGCCGGCTCGGCCACCGCCATGATCAGCCAGAGCGGGGCCTTCATGATCTGCCGGATGAGCAAGATGCCGTCGATCGAACCCGTCTACTCCGTGTCCCTGGGAAACCAGATCGACTTGACCGTCTCGGACTATCTGGACTATCTCAAGGACGACCCGGACGTGAGGACCTTCTGCGTCTACATGGAAGGGTTCAAGCCCGGGGACGGCTTGGCCTTCGCCCGGGCCGTCCGCAAGATCACCGCTTCGGGCCGGACGGTCCTGGTCTACAAGGCCGGGCGCAGCCCTGAGGGCCGGTCGGCGACCTCGAGCCACACCGCCTCCGTGGCCGGCGACTACGGCGCCTTCAAGGCCGTCTGCGACCAGGCCGGGGCCATCGTGGCCGAGGACCTGTTCGAGTTCGAGAGCTTCATGAAGGGCCTGGCCTGGCTCGAGGGGAGGAAACCCAAGGGCCGGCGGGTCGGGCTCATCAGCAACGCCGGCTTCGAGTGCGTCATGATGGCCGACAATCTCAAGGACGGCGCCGGGCTCGACCTGGCCGCGTTCGCTCCGGAGACGAAAGATCGGATCCTGGAGAGCCTGAGGCCGCTCGGCATCGACAGGCTCTGCGACGTCCACAACCCCCTCGACGTCACCCCCGTCGCCGACGACGCCGCGTTCATGGAGAGCGCCCGGGCCTTCATCGAGGACCCGGGCGTCGACTGCGCCGTCATCTCCAACGTGCCGCTGACCAAGGCCCTCCAAACGCTGCCGGCGGGGGAGGGGCATGGCGAGGACCTGACCCGGCCCGGGGGCTTCGCCGCCAGGGCCATCGAGGTCTTCCGGGCGACGAGGAAGCCGGTCGTTTTCAACGTCGACTCCGGCGCGCTCTACGACCCCCTTGTTGAACACCTCGAGAGGTCCGGACTCCCGGTCTTCCGGAGGGCCGACGAGGCCTTGCGGTTCCTCAGGATGTACGTCGACCGCCTGATGGATTGAGCCAGGGGGCTAGAGGGCCGGGCCCGGGCACGTTCAACGGTTCCGGATCTGGAACCGGTGGGGGAACTCGTAGGGGTTCGTGGTCCTGATGGGCCCCGTGTGGCAGACGGCGCACGAGGTCTGTTGGGCGCCTCCGTGGGCTCCGACGATCCCGATCAGCCCGCCCCCCTTCGATCGGCTGTGACAGACCCGGCAGCTCCCGAGGGCCAGCGGCTTGGCCTGGTAGCTCTCGGCCTGGGCATTGTCGCTGGCCTGGTTCGAAGGGACCTGGGCGTGGGCCGGCCCGTGGCAGGCCGGGCAGGCCATCCCGCCGTGCCCGGCGCCGTCGACGTAGAGAGCGGCCCCGGTGTCGACCTCGGCCACGAAGGTGTGGCAGTCGACGCACCTGGGCTCGTTCGTCCAGGGCACGCGGCCGTAGGCGATCGTCGAGGCGACGTTGGTCAGGTCGCCGTGGCACATCGCGCAGTCGCCGTCGGTGCTCGTGTGGGCCGTGCTCCGGTTGGCCTTGGTCTCGGCGCCCGGGTGGCAGTCGTAGCAGCCGATGTCCTGGGCGTAGTGCTGGATGTGGATGGCGTAGGACAGGGTCTTGTTCGCCGAGCCCGCGCCGGGTCGCCCCAGCCCGGGACTGCCGTGGCAGGCGGCGCAGAACACGGGCAGGCCGTCCTCCACGAAGGTCGTTTCGTGGCCGTCGTCATGTTCCTGGAGGACGGAGCCGATCTCGACGTCGCCGATCGTCTGGCCGTGGCACTTGACGCAATTGATCTCGTCCGAGGTCTGGGCCGTCGTCGTCGTCCGGGCCAGCTCGGCTCCGGTCGCGGCGTCACGAGCCACGATCTCGGCGACCGGGAAGGGGTCCCACG
>DSDX01000218.1 GCA_011048485.1 Candidatus Aminicenantota bacterium
CCCTATAAGCTTCCGCCCCAGGAGGTCATCGACATCGTCGACGCGCCGCCGACGCCCTCGGTCTCGATGAGCCCGGCCGGCGACACGATGGCCCTCATCGAGCGCGAATCGATGCCTTCGATCGCCTACCTCGCCGAGCCCATCCTGCGGATCGCCGGGATGCGCATCACGCCCGCCTCTAACAGCCGCCAGATGCTGAGCTTCCAGACGGGCCTCGTGCTCAAGGACATCAAGACGGGGGCCACGCACGAGGTGGCCCTTCCGGCCGGCTTCAAGTTCACCTATCCGTCCTGGTCGCCCGATGGGCGGCGGATCGCCCTCCTGCGCTATGTCGACGACGGCATCGAGCTCTGGGCCGTCGACGTCGCGACGGCGACGGCCAAGGCCCTGACGCCGGCCGTCGTCAACGCCGTCCTCGGCGGCGTCGATTGGCTGCCCGACAGCCGCCGCTTGGTCGTCTCCCTCGTCCCCGAGGGCCGCGGGCCGGCCCCCGCCGCGCCGCGCGTCCCCGTCGGTCCCGAGATCCAGGTCACGGGCGGCGAGGAGGCCAAGGTCGCGACTTACCAGGACCTGCTCAAGACCGCCTTCGACGAGGTCCTGTTCGATTACTACGCCACGTCCCAGACGGCTTTCGTCGACGCGGTCACGGGCGACATCCGCAAGGTCGGAAAGCCCGGCATCTTCGATTCGATCGCCGTCTCGCCCGACATGACCGCCATTCTGGTCGAGCGGGTCAAGCGGCCGTTCTCCCACGCCCTGCCGGCCCGCGGCTTCCCCCATTCCGTCGAGATCTGGGACATGGACGGCGGCCTGGTCAAGGTCCTGGCCGATCTGCCCTCTCAGGAGACCGTCCGCATCAACGGGGTCCCGACAGGACCGCGCAATGTCGACTGGATGACCCACGAGCCGGCGACGCTCGTCTGGGTCGAGGCCCTCGACGAGGGCGACCCGAAGAAGGACGTCCCCTTCCGCGACCGCTTCGTGACCCTGGCCGCGCCCTTCGCGGGGGAGCCGAAGGAGATCCTCAAGCTCGCGGAGCGGGCCGCCGGGCTCCAGTTCTTCCAGACGCCCGGCAAGGTCCTGGCCACCCAGCGCGAATGGAAGCGCAACTGGCGGACGACCTTCCTGGTCGACCTCGCCAAGCCGTCCGCGGCGCCGATCAAGATCTGGGACCTGAGCATGCGCGACCGCTACAAAGATCCCGGCCGTCCGGTCACCACGACCCTCGCCGACGGCCGGCGCGCCATCCTCCAGGACAAGGACTGGATCTATCTCTCCGGCTCGGGCTCGTCGCCCCAGGGCGACCACCCCTTCCTCGACCGGATGAATCTCAAGACCCTCAAGGTGGAGCGCCTCTGGCAGTGCCAGGACCCCGCCTATGAGACCTTCGAGGACTTCGCCGGCGCCTCGCGGGCCAAGATCATCACCAGCTACGAGACCAAGACCGATCCCCCCAACTATTACCTCACCGACCTCAAGACTAGGAAGCGGGCGGCCCTGACGGAGTTCAAGGACCCGGCGCCCCAGCTGACCGGCATCAAGAAGGAGCGGATCACCTATAAGCGGTCCGACGGACTCGAGCTCGGCGGCACGCTGTATCTGCCCCCGGGCTACCAGCCGGGCACGCGGCTGCCCGTCGTCGTCTGGGCCTATCCCCTGGAATACGCCTCGGCCGATACGGCCGGCCAGATCAGGGGCTCGGTCAACCGGTTCACCTTCTTCCGGGGAACGTCCCACCTGTTCTTCCTGACCCAGGGCTACGCGGTCCTCGACGGGGCCGAGATGCCCGTCGTCGGCTCCCCCGAGACGGTCAACGACACCTTCGTCCAGCAGATCGTCTCCAACGCCGAGGCGGCCATCCGCAAGCTCGACGAGCTGGGCGTCGGCGACCCCGAGCGGGTCGGGGTCGGCGGCCACAGCTACGGGGCCTTCATGACGGCCAACCTGCTCGCCCACTGCGACCTGTTCGCGGCCGGGATCGCCCGCAGCGGGGCCTACAACCGGACCCTGACCCCGTTCGGCTTCCAGAGCGAGCGCCGGACCCTCTGGGAGGCGACCGACACCTACATCAAGATGTCGCCGTTCATGCACGCCCACAAGATCAAGGAGCCCATCCTGCTCATCCACGGCATGGCCGACAACAATTCCGGCACCTTCCCCATCCAGTCCGAGCGGATGTTCGCCGCCCTCAAGGGATTCGGCGCCACGGCGCGCTTCGTCTATCTGCCCTACGAGAGCCACGGGTATTCGGCGCGCGAATCGGTGCTCCACGTCCTGGCCGAGATGTTCGAATGGTTCGACACGCACGTGAAGAACAAAAAGTGAACAAGGAATTTCCACAGACTTTGTGCATAACCCTGTGGAAAAGCATGGAGCGTCTTGTTCTAAGAGATTGTCTGTCGCGAACTTTTCGTAGATTGCACAGCGGATGTGCAACGCGTCACGCGGCGTAAGGAGCGCGCGATGAGAATGCGGCGGCAGCCCGTCGAGATCGTCGTCCTGGCCATCCTGCTGGTCGCGTCCTGCGGCGGCCGGCCCGCGGCGCCCGCGCCGGAAACGCTCAACATCCTCGTCTCGAACGACGACGGCATCGAGGCGCCGGGGATCCTGGCCCTGGCCGAGGCCCTGCGCTCCCTGGGGACCGTGACGGTCGCCGCGCCGGACGCGAACCGCACCGGCGCCAGCCACGGCGTCACCTCCGACAGGCCCATCGCCGTGCGGTCCAGCGACCGCGACGGCGTCAAGTGGTTCGCTATCGACGCCCTGCCAGCCACCTGCGTCCGGCTGGCCCTCGAGAAGCTCCTGCCGTCCAAGCCCGACATCGTCGTGTCGGGCATCAACAAGGGCGAGAACCTCGGGACGGTCACGTTCTACTCGGCCACCGTCGGGGCGGCCCGGGAAGCGGCTTTTCTCGGGGTCCAGGCGATGGCGGTCAACCTCGTCGCGGATCATGGGATGGATTTCGAGGCTGCCGCCGCCGTCACGGCCCGGATCGTCCGGGCCCTGGGCCGGGACGGCGTTCCCCGGGGGACTTTCCTCAACGTCAACATCCCCCCTGTCCCAAGGGAGGGCGTCCGCGGCCTGAGGCTCACCCGGCAGGACACCCGGGCACCCATCGATTTCTTCGACCTGCTGAGCTCCGCCGAAGGGGTGACGGAGTATAGGCCGGGATGGGTCCACCTGGAGCCGGCCGGCGCGGAGACCGACATCTGGGCCGTGCGCAACGGCTACGTGTCGGTGTCCGTGTTCGGATTCGACCAGTCGGCCGCCGCGCCGCCTGCCGCTTCCCTGGCGCTCAAGCGTCTCGAATCGCTCGAGTTCGTCGAAACGCCCTGAGTCCAGGGCCGCGTTCGCCGCGCGGCCCGCGACGCTTCAGGGATAAAACGGCCCGGCGGCATTGACATCCCGGCCGGGGGCTTGTAGCATGAAGCTAGTTAGAGGTCCGGGGGTCGGGCATTGAGCATATGCCCTTTTTGCTCGTGCGAGAACGAGAACACCCGTGACGTCTGCCGCAAGTGCGGCACGCCCCTCCAGGTCGATCTCGATCACACCCTGAGCCTGCCCCCGGCCGGCCAGGCCGTCCCACCCCCGCCGGACGGGTTCGAACAGGGAAACCTTTTCGCCGCGCGCTACCAGATCGTCGAGGAGCTCGGGCTGGGCGGGATGGGCCGCGTCTATCGCGTCCTCGACAAGAAGCTCGACGAGGAGATCGCCCTCAAGGTCATCCGTCCCGAGATCGCGAAGCGCCGGGACGTGATCGAGCGTTTCGCCTCGGAGCTCAAGCTGGCCCGCCAGGTCGTCCACAGGAACGTGGCCCGGATGTTCGACCTCAACGAGGAGGGCGGCGTCCGCTACATCACCATGGAATACGTCAGGGGCGAGAACCTCAAGCGGCTCATCCGCAAGGTCGGCCGCCTGGCCCCGGGGCAGGCCGTGCCCATCGCCTGTCAGATCAGCGACGGGCTGGCCGAGGCCCATCGCCTGGGCATCATCCACCACGATCTCAAGCCCCAGAACGTCATGATCGACGAGGAAGGGCAGGCCAAGATCATGGACTTCGGCCTGGCCCGCCTCCTGGCCAAGGAAGGCCGCGACGGCCTCGGGTCCAGGAGCGGCTCGCCGGCCTATATCGCGCCCGAGCAGATCGGCGGCAAGGCCCTCGACGGCCGGGCCGACCTCTATTCGCTCGGCGTCCTCATGTACGAGATGCTGACCGGGCAGACTCCGTTCAAGGCCGGCCATGTCGACGAGATCATGGCCAAGCATCTCCACGAG
>DSDX01000253.1 GCA_011048485.1 Candidatus Aminicenantota bacterium
CATCTACGCCTCCGCCGCGGGCGACTTCACGGGCGACGGCTATCCCGACCTTATCGGCTTCGACATCACCGGCCAGCGCTCGGGGACGTTGCCCTCTTCGCGCCTGATCCTCGTGCGCAACCAGTACACAACGAATCCGGACGACCCGCTGAGGGTCGACTGGTCCGAGATCTACGACGAGTTCAACGTCTACACCGGCCCGGCCGCCATCACCGTCGGGGACTACAACGGCGACGGCCTGCTCGACTTCTTCTTCATGCGCAACTCGGCCGACGAGTTCGGCTACACCAATTTCCTGGCCAAGATGTACATCAACATCGGGACGGCTACGGACCCCCAGTTCTCAGCCTCGAGCGCGCTTAATCTCGACTTCAGCTCCAGCCTGAGGGTCAGGATCAGCGGGACGTACTACTACGTCTACAACTACTGGGCGGCCAACCATCTGGAGTCCGTCGACTATGACGGAGACGGCGACATCGATATCCTGATGATCAGCCAGGACAAGGTCTACGTCCTCAGGCAGGGCGGCGGCGGCTGGAGGCTCGGCAAGTTCACCCTGTCCGAGCTCAGCTACGGCGGCTCGTCCGGCCGGACGGGCTACACCGGCCTCCCGGGCGGCTCGGCCATCGCCGCGGCCGACTTCGACGGCGACGGGGACATCGATATCATCTGCGGCTCGGTCGGTTTCTCCGCCTACCTCGTCCTGTACACGAACGACGGGACGAACAATTTCACCCGTCAATTCGTCGCCATCCCCCGCACCGACTGCGTGGGCGTCGTGGCCATCATGGCCGCCGATTACACCAACGACGGCCGGGTCGACCTCTTCGTCGCCACGGACGCCGCCTATCGCGGCATGCCCTCGTATCAGGCCCGCATCTGGTTCATGCGGAACGACACGATGGCGCCCGACGACATCGCCATGACCTTCACCTGCCTCAACGGCTGCCAGCCCCCCACCCCGGCCCCCCACGACATCGACGTCAGCACCATGCTCGACTTCGACAACGACGGGGACATCGACGTCATCATCTCCGACGCCAACCACGCCGGCGACTACTACCTCATCGAGAACGACCTGGCCGGCTACTACGCCCTCTACGGCCAGGGCATCTCGACGAACGTCGCGGCCTCGCTGCTCGACCCGGCCCTTCACGCCATCACCCAGGTCCGGATCAGCAATCTCCACCAGGGCTTCCTGGGCAACGACTCCACGGGCCTGACGGTGACCCTGTATTTCTCGAACAACGGCGGCCGGGAGTGGGAGTTCTATCACAGCTTCGAAGGCTCGGAGATCCAGAACGTGACCGACCTGCCCTGGTACGAGTTCAAGTTCTTCGGCGCCGACCTCCGCTGGAAGGCCGTCTTCACCGCGACCGAGGATGAGGTCTACGACATCTACGCCCAATACATCGAGGACGCATCGTACGATTCGCCCTACATCGCCGACCTGACCTTCGAGATCATCTACATCAACCGGCTCGAATATTCCCGGGCCTCGGCGGCCGCGACGGTCGTCTCCCTGAGCGGCACGCCGAAGAAGCTGGTCATCGGCGCCTCGTTCATCTTCCCGGGCGACGAGGGCCAGCTCCGGGCCTACGACGTCTCCAACGTCTCCATCGCCTCGAGCACGTCCTCCCAGCTCTACACCCTGTCCACTTCGGACCTGAACTCCCCGACCGGGCGGTCCCTGTCCATGGCCGACGCGGCCATCCTCTGGGACGCCGGGCAGCTGTTGGACAGCCGGTCGGCCGGTTCCCGCGTCATCTACACGGCCATCCGGGAGGACGGCAGCCTCGCCAATCCACTCGTCCGGACCGACTTCACGGCCGCAAACGCCGGCATCCTGGGCTTTTTCACCGAGGACGTCCAGAACAACGACGCCGCGCTCATCGAGTTTATCCGGGGCACGGGCCGCGATTGGAAGCTCGGCGACATCAACCGCTCGACGCCCGTCGTCGTCGGCCCCCCGAACCGGGACCCCGCCCTGATGGGCGACAGCGCGGTGGACGACTCCTACGCCAGCTTCAAGGACACTTACGCCACCCGGCCACCGGTCATCTACGTCGGGGCCAACGACGGCATGCTCCACTGCTTCGACGCCCTCACGGGCGAGGAGCTTTGGGGCTTCATCCCCTACAACCTCCTGCCCAAGCTAAAGGAGCAGTACCAGTTCGACCCGGCCTTTCCGGATGTCCATTACTTCCGGCCTTCGCAGACCGGGTACGTCGACGCCACCCCGGCCGTGGCCGACGTCAAGATCGACGGCGACTGGCGGACCGTCCTCGTCTGCGGCCAGGGCCCCGGGCACGGGAGCGTCATGGCCGGGGGCCTGAACTACTACTGGGCCCTCGACGTGACCGACCCGGCCAATCCCCAGCCCCTGTGGGAGATCACCCACATCGACCCGGTCTCGGGGCTCCGGACCATGGGTGAGACGCGCTCGACGCCGGCCATCGGGAAGATCAGCGACGGAGGGGCAGACCGCTGGGTCGCCTTCATGGGCTCCGGCTACGACAACGACACCGGCTCCGACATCGCCGGCACTTATTTCTACATCGTGCGGATCGACACCGGGGAGTTCCTGTCGGCCCTGCCGATCGCGCCCGACGTCGACACCAGCGCCTTCGCCGGGGAGAAGATGCCGTACGCCTATACCAACATCGAGCCGGCCATCGTCGCCTCGCCGACGGCCGTCGACAACGATCTCGACGGCTACGTCGAGTTCGTCTACGCCGCCGACCTCGACGGCCGGGTCTATCGCCTGAACGCGTACGACATGAACCTGGCTAACTGGACGCTCACGACCATCTACGAGGACTACCTCAACTATCCCATCTCCACCAAGCCGGCCGTCTGGCTCAACCCTTACGAATCGACGCCGATGGACCCCCGCGTGTACGTGGGCACCGGCGGCCACGACCGCAACCTCGGGACCTACAGTCCAGGGACGGACGAGCTGGCCTCCCGGACCTTCTCATTCGTCTGCGTCATCGACCGGCAGACGGACCCGTGGTCCCTGGACTGGGTGGAATGGTACATCGGCGATCCCGACCTTCTCGGCGGCCTGCCCGAACGCATGGACACCGGCGACCTGGGCGTCGGGTACAAGACCTGGGCCGACCCGGTCATCGCCGACATGATCGTCTATTTCAGCACCTTGAGCGGGAGCATCGAGGCGGCCAACCCCTGCACCAACCTGGGCGAGGGCGGCCATCTCTACGGGCGCTTCGTCCGCCAGGCCTCGTCCATCCCGGTCGGCGGGACGGCCTTCCGGGCTTCCGAGGGCACGCCTCCCGAGTATCTCCAGCTCCAGAGCAAGGCCCGCCAGGCCGTGACCGTCGGCGAGGCGGCCTACGACGACACGAACATGACGAACAAGCGCGACGTCTACGTCCAGGAATACAACTCCACCATCCAGCAGCTGGTCCAGCCCATCGGCTCCCAGCTCAGGATCAAGTCCTGGCGGGAGGTCTACCGGGTCATCCGGTAGGCACCCGCGGAGAGCGCGCGGGCGTGGGGGGCGCGAGGCGAACGCACGCGCCGTCTTTGATGATCGCGCCAGCGACTGATTAGCGACAAATGAAAATGCGGGTTGTTTACGGCTCAGGAGTGAGCTCGTGAAACTGTTCGAGGCGATAGACAAAGGAACGTATCCTAGGGTCGCTAAATCGGCGGCGGCGCCGCAACGAGCGGCGGTGTTGAGCGAGGTTTGACAGGCCTGATCCGAGATACGATAATGAAGGCAGGAATTGCAATGAATATGAAGAAGATTTTGCTTGTCGTCGCCGTCGTCGGGTTGAGCGCGTCCCTCGGCGCCCAAAGCCTGGCCGAGCTCGCCAGGAAGGAGAAGGCCCGCCGAGAGGCCCTCGAGGGCCGGCACGCCGTGGTCATCGGCAACCGCGACCTCCTGGCCGTCCAGAAGACCCCGGCCGTGGAGGTCACCCGCATCGAGGAATATGACTTGGGCGAGGGGGCGGAGGCCGAGGCATCCGACATTCCCTATCCCGGCATCCCCCAGGGCGACACGATCATCCCTCGGGTCACAGCCCCAGGCCCGGTCTTCATGGGAGACGGGGCGGCCCCGTCATCGAGCAAGGACCTCCAAGCCCAGCTCGAGGACGCCAAGGTCCAGGTCGACCTGCTGACCACCAAGATGAACGCCCTGCGCCAGCAGTACGAATACCAGGACGCCATGGTCCCCGGCTACGTCATCCAGCAGCAGATGGACGAGACGAACGAGCGGCTCCTCAGGGCCCAGGC
>DSDX01000148.1 GCA_011048485.1 Candidatus Aminicenantota bacterium
CGTCCTCGACGCGACCTACAATCCGGACTTCAGCCAGATCGAGGCCGACGCCGGCCAGGTCGACGTCAATCTCCGCTACGACCTGTATTTCCCCGAGAAGCGGCCGTTCTTCCTCGAGGGCAGCGAGATGTTCCAGCTGGCCGGCGCCTCGGACGCCAAGCCGCTGGAGGCCGTCGTCCACACCCGGACGATCGTCGATCCGCGGGTCGGGTTCAAGCTCTCCGGCAAGGTCGGGACCAAGGACACGATCGCGTCCATCTTCGCCTTGGACGAGGCCCCGTCGAGCGATCCGCTCCTCGCGCCGGGGACCGACAGGTACGCCGGCAATGCCATCCTCCGCTACAAAAGGTCCGTCGCGAGCGACGGCTATCTGGGCGCGTTCTACACGGGCCGGGAGTACGGCGGGGGTTCCAATCACGTCGCCGGCGCCGACGCCCAGATCCGGTTGACCAAGTCCAGCCAGCTGAGCCTCCACGGCTTCGGCTCCTGGTCGAAGAGCGAGGCCGGGAGCGATGCGGCGACGGGCTCCGCCGTTGGGGGCGACTATATCTACGATACCCGCGATCTCGGCATAAGTGTTTCATTCTACGATATATCCATCGACTTTAGGACGGACGTCGGCTACCTGACCAGGCCCGGTGTGGCCGGGCTCCAGGCCTCCGTCACGCCCCGTCTCTATCCGCAGAGCCGGTTCTTCCGCAAGGTCACGCCCAATCTCTCCGCCGCCGTGGTCAAGGACCTGCCGAGCGGTCTTTTCGAGACCAACGATGCCTTGGGCCTGACCGTGCTCCTGCCCGGGAACACGACCGTCCAGGCGCTGGGGCGGTATTCGACGGAGGTCTTCCTCGGGCGGCGCTTCGCGACGAGCGGCGGCCTCGTCCAGGTCCTGAGCCAGATGACCAAGGCGCTCTACGTGCGGGGGCTCTATTTCCGGGGCGGCTCCATCCGCTACGTCGCCGAGCCCTACCAGGGCTTCGGGAACCGCGTCACCGGCGGCCTGACCTTCAAGCCCTCGGAGAGGTTCGACCTGACCGGCAGCCTGACCTATTCCGACTTCACTCGATCGTCCACCGGGGAGCGCGAATACGCCTACGCCATCTGGCGCGGCCGCCTGACCTACCAGATCAATAAGTACCTGTTCGTCCGGGGCGTCGCCGAATATAACGCCTTTCGGAAGGAGATGCTGACCGATCTCCTGGCCTCCTTCACCTACATCCCCGGCACGGTCATCCAGCTCGGCTACGGATCCCTCTACGACAAGACCGAATGGGTCGACGGCGCGTACCGCGACGCCGGGCGCTTCCTGGAGATGAAGCGGGGGCTGTTCTTCAAGGCCTCCTATCTCTGGCGGCTGTGACCCGTAAGCGACGCGGCGGCGACGGCCCTCTCCTTCCGTCCCGGCCTTGAAAAAAGCCCGGCGAAAACGCATAATAGAAGCGGCATGTTGCATAGACGCGACGCGGGCCACGGGACACTTGCCGGCGGCGGCGCCGGGGCGGCCCGCGACTGGAGGCAATAATGGATCATCGGCTCTCATCGAAGCTCGCGGCCGGCGCCGCGATCCTTCTCGTCACCGCGGGACTGGCCCTGGCCCAGGCCGGGCGGGGCACGGCCCGCATCAACGGCGTCGTCGTCGACGCGCAGGGGAATCCCGTCGCGGGAGCCAAGCTGACGCTCGTCTTCACCAAGTCCGGCGGCACCACTCTGGAGGCGACGACCGACAAGAAGGGGGAATGGGCGGTCATGGGCGTCGGGACCGGGAACTGGGACGTCACGGTCAACGCCGAGGGCTGGATCCCCGTCACCCAGCGCATCTACACCTCCCAGCTCAACAGGAACCCCAAGTTCAGCATCCAGCTCCAGCAGAAGGCCGAGGGCACGGGCATCGTCCAGGACGAGGCCACCTTCCAGATGCTCGAGGAAGGCAACGCCTTCTTCCAGGAGGGCAAGTACGATACGGCCCTCATCATGTATCAGGACTTCCTGGCCAAGAACCCCGGCGCCTATCAGGTCCTGCTGAACATCGGCGATTGCCATCGCGAGAAGGGCGAATACGACCAGGCCATCGAGAGCTACAACAAGCTCATCGAGCAGGCCGACACCGACTCGACCATGGGCCGGAACATGGGGGCCAAGGGCCTGGCCGCCATCGGCCTCTGCTACCTGAAGCAGGACGATCTCCCCAAGGCCCAGGAATATTTCATGAAGTCGATCGAGATGGCCCCGCAGGACGAGAACCTGCCCTATAACGTGGCCGAGATCTACTTCTCGAACTCCCAGATCGACGACGCCATCAAGTATTTCGAGATGGCCATCCAGATCAAGCCCGACTGGCCCGATCCTTACCTCCGGGCGGCCTACGCCTACCTGAACAAGGGCGAGAGCGCCAAGGCGGCCGAGCACCTGGAGAAATTCGTCCAGCTCGAGCCGGACACCGAGCGGACGGCCCAGGCCCGGTCCATCCTCGACGCCATCAAGAAGTAGCCGCGAGCCCCGCGTCCGGCCCGGTCCGGCGCGGGCGAGTGCCTCGGAGGATTCCCTCGCCCTCATGGGAAAAGTTCGAAGACGCCGTCGCGTGCACCAGACGAGGCGGCAAAACAACTCGCTCGGCTTACGCTAAGCCTCGCTCAAACACGTTTTGCCGGTTTCCAGGGAAACGCCCCTCGTCCGGCACGCGCTCCGGCTGAACTTTTCCAAATCGGGCTCAGTGATCCTCCTCGGCATCTCTTGACGCTTCCGTTCCCATACCGGCGGGATCACTGCTGGACGCTGGCTCCAATGATAACCTCGACCTTTAGCCCTGCAGCCGACTGACAAGTTCCAAGAAAAAAAAGCCCGCCCCCCGGAGGGGGCGGGCTTTGAGCTTCTGCGTGTGCTGGTGCTGCTTTCCGCTTAGAACGAGAACCGGGCGCCGAACCGGAGCGACCAGGTGCCGAACCGGGAGTCGTAGCCCGTTCCGAGGGCCTGGGCGGTGTCGGAGCCGATGTAGGAGACGTCGGGGCGATAGTACTGCTGGCGGTCGAACCAGTAGTAGGTGTGGCCGAGGGTGTCGACCTCGATGGTGGCCGGATTGACGGCCTCACCGTTGAGCAGGAGCTCGTCGGGGATGAACATCGTTTGACGGGTGGGCTGGTAGCGGGCGTTCTGCCAGGTCTTGGTGTTGGTGACGTTGCTCATCTGGGCGTTCAGGGCCACGGTGTAGCGGCTGCCGATCCTGATGGCCCACTCGGCGTAGATGTCGGCCCAGGCGGTGAAGGGCAGGCGGCCTTGGTCACCGTAGCCGTCGGGGTAGATGTAGGCGTTGTTGAAGGGCAGGCGGGTGGAGATGGGCTGGCCGCTGCGGCCGTAGGCCGTGAAGCCGAGGGTCAGGCCGATCGGGAAGGTGTAGGAGCCGTAGGCCTTGATGTAGTGGGTCCGGTCCTGGGGCAGCGTGCCGTTGATGGGCGTGCCGTCCATCTGGTACATCATGAACCAGATGTCGTACGAGCGCTCGACGTTGGGGGAGTTGCGGCCGAACTCATCGGTCGAGGAGAGGCCGCCGTAGTTGCCCTTGGTCAGGCTCAGCGTGTAGTTGATGGCGCCCTGCCAGTTGTGGCTGAAGCGCTTCTCGAGGGACAGGTTCAGGCCGTAGTAGTTGCGGATGGCGCCGGGCTGGTCCCAATAGTCGAGGCCGGTCGGCTCTTCCTGAAGGGTCCGGAAGAGGTTGACGATCCAGTCGCTACCGGGGTTGCCCTGGTAGTACTTCTCGCCCTGCGGGGTGACGATGCCGATGTCCTCGATCGTCCGGATGAGGTGCTTGTAGACGCCGCGGGCCGATAGCGACAGGTCCTCGGACAGCTTCTGTTCGGCGCCGAGGGAGATCTCGCTCTGGCCGACCGGTTTCATGTCGGGCTGCAGCGAGTCGAACGAGGGGATGCGCCAGTCGATGGTGCCGAGGTAGGTCCCGCCGGCTTCCTGGCCGGCCTGGTCGGAGAGCTCGCCGCTCGGGCAGATCAGCCGGACGTCGGGGACGTCCAGGGTGTAGTAGTCGGTCTGCCACTTGAAGCCGCCGAACGCGCCCTCGGCCATGTACAGCTTCATGACGTCGTAGTAGATGCCGAAGCTGCCGAAGATCTTCAGCGAGGAATCGCCGAAGACGTCATAGACCAGGCCGAAGCGGGGGGCGAGCTTGTCCTCGAAGCCGAACTGGATGGGCTTCTTGAACTCGTCGGGGACGTCCGGGTTGAAGGTCGGGATGTACTCGCTCTC
>DSDX01000089.1 GCA_011048485.1 Candidatus Aminicenantota bacterium
ATGTATCTGAACCAGGCATCCAGAGCCCAAGAGAGGGTCAGATCTACTTTTTTTCGAAAAAAGTAGATCTGACCCTCTCTGGTTGACTGGGGGCGCGGGGAGCCCTAGAATCCGGGCATGCGGCACGGAAACGCCCATCGAGCTCTCCCGGCCATCATGGTGTGCGCCGGGCTCCTCGCCTGCGGCCGGGACCCCGCCCCCGACACGGGGCGGCTCCCCTATCGGGATCCCGCCCTTCCGATCGAACGCCGTGTCGAGGACCTGCTGGCCCGCATGACGCAGGAAGAGAAGTTCCGCCAGCTGTTCATGGTCCCGGGCGATCTCGCGGACGGCACGGAACCCTGGAAGGAAGGCATCTTCGGCCTGCAGGTCCGGAGGGCCGGTTCGGCCAGGCAGGCGGCCGAGGATCTCAACGCCATCCAGAAGTTCTTCACTGAGGAGACACGGCTCGGGATCCCGATCATACCTTTTGAGGAGGCCCTGCACGGGCTCGTCCGCCCCGGGGCGACGGCGTTCCCCCAGGCGATCGGCCTGTCCGCGGCCTGGGACGTCGATCTCATGTCCGAGGTGGCGGCCGCCATCGCGACCGAAACGCGGAGCCGCGGCATCCGCCAGGTCCTCTCTCCGGTGGTCAACATCGCCCGCGACGTCCGCTGGGGCCGGGTCGAGGAGACCTACGGCGAGGACCCGCTCCTCGCCTCGCGCCTGGCCGTCGCCTTCGTCCGGGCCTTCGAGGAGCGGGGCGTCATCGCGACGCCCAAGCACTTCGTGGCCAACGTCGGGGCCGGCGGCCGCGACAGCTATCCCGTCGCCGACGGGGAGCGCTATCTCCGCGAAGTCGACTTCCCTCCCTTCTTCGCCGCGCTCTGCGAGGGTGGGGCCCGGTCGATCATGACCGCCTACAATTCCTGGGACGGCGTCCCCTGCACGGCCAACCGGCGGCTCCTCACGGACATCCTCAAGGCCGAATGGGGCTTCAGGGGATTCGTCATCTCCGACGCCAACGCCGTGGGCGGGATCAACGACCTCCACCGGACCTCGGATTCCTTCGCCGAATCGGGACGGCAGGCCTGGGAAAGCGGGCTGGACGTCATCTTCCAGACCGAGATCGGACACGCGGGCCTCTTTCGGGAAGCGATCACCGGGGGGCGCGTCAGCTCAGCCCGCGTCGACGACGCGGTCCGCCGGGTCCTGAAGATCAAGATGGAACTGGGGCTGTTCGAGGACCCCTTTGTCGATCCCGACGAAGCCGAGCGGGCGAACGGCGCCGCGGCCCATCGCGCCCTGGCCCGGAGAGCCGCCGCGGCGTCCCTTGTCCTGCTCGAGAACGCCGAAGGACTCCTGCCGCTCCGGACCGGAGACCGGCGGGCGATCGCCGTCGTCGGCCCGGACGCGGTCGAGGCCCGGCTCGGCGGGTACAGCGGGCCGGGGGTCCGCAAGGTCTCGCTACTCGAGGCGATCCGGGAGCGGGTCGGCGGGTCCAGCCCGGACACGAGAGTCCGCTATGCCGAAGGTTGCGGCCGTCGAGCCGGCCGGGCGGCCGATCTCGACGAAGCGGTCCGGATATCGCTGGCTTCGGATCTGGCCATCGTCGCCGCCGGCATCGAGGAGGGCGAGGGCCGGGACAGGGCCGACATCCGCTTGCCCGGGCGCCAGGCCGAGATGATCCGGCGGATCGCGGCGACCGGGACGCCGACCGTGGTCGTCATCTACGGCGGAAGCGCCGTCGACATGACCGATTGGATCGACGACGCCGACGCCGTCCTCATGGCCTGGTACCCGGGCGAGGAGGGCGGACCGGCCGTGGCCGACGTGTTGTGGGGAGACGCGAATCCCTGCGGCCGGCTCCCCGTCACCTTCCCGCGCGCGGCCGGCCAACTGCCCCTCGTCTACAACCACAAGCCGACGGGCCGGTTCGACGGCTACCTCGACCTGCCCGGCGACCCGCTGTTCCCGTTCGGCTACGGACTGAGCTACACGGCGTTCGAATACGCCGACCTGGCCGTCACACCCGGGACCATCGGAGCGGACGGGACGGCCCGGGCCTCGTGCCGGATCACCAACGTCGGGCCGGTCGCCGGGGCCGAGATCGTCCAGCTCTATATCCAAGATACCCTGGCCTCGGTCACCCGGCCCGTCCTCGAGCTCAAGGGCTTCCAAAAGGTCGGGCTCGAGCCCGGCGCGTCGGCGAAGATCGTTTTCGATCTCGGCCCGAGGGAGCTGGCACTTCTCGATCGGGACATAAAGGGAACGGTCGAGCCGGGCGAATTCCGGATCTTCGTCGGCAGCTCCTCCCGGGACATCCGCCTCAGGGGCGTCCTGGGAGTCAAGTAGGTCTCTACTTCCGATCCCGGGAGAATCCTCCTCTTCGGCTTCGCTCCGGGCATCGCCGCCTCGAGAGGGAATCCCGGAGATGGCAGAAGAACCGTTGAAAGGGGAGCCGATCTACCTTGGGCCCGACCTCGGGGATGAAGCAGATCCGAGCATCCGCTTCTGGGCCTTTTTTTCGGCGTAGGGCCGGGGGACATAGACAGCCTTCCCGGTCATCGGGTCCTTGCCGGCGTGGTACATGCAGGTCGAGCGGGTCATGGGTGTCGGCGTGAAGATCTGGACGCCCTCGACCGGCCTCTCCCCGACCCCCTCGAGCTCGCGCAGGAATGCGGCCAGCTCCCGCGCTTCCTTTTCGGTCGTTCCCGGGTGCGCGACCATGAAGTAGTATTTAAGCCCGGCTCTTCGCCCCCTCCCCTTTCCCTTCCCCTCGCTCGCCGCGGCCGCGAACATCTTCCAGAACGCGTCGAGCTTCCGCCGGCCTCCGCCCTTGTTCATCAGCCGGAGGACCTTCTCCGAGACGTGCTCGGGCGCGATCTTGAGCAGGCCCGAAACGTGATGGCGGACAAGCTCGCGCACGTACTCGGGGCTCTCGACGGCCAGGTCGTAGCGGATGCCGCTGCGGACGAAGACCTTCCTGACGCCGGGGACCCGCCGCGCCGCGCGCATCAGCGCCGCGAGCCGCCGCTGGGCGTCCTTGGCCGAGGCCCCCTCCAATCCGTACATGTTGGCCGTCGGGCCGCCGAGGTCGTCGACGAAATCCTTCCACTCCGGGTGACGCGTCATCCGCTCGATCTCCGCGAGGATGGAAGCCTCGCTCCGCGACACGATCCGGTCGCCCTGGTGGAGCGACAGGGCGCAGAACGAACAGCGGCCGACGCAGCCGCGGTGCGTCTGGACCGAGAAGCGGGCCATGCCCAGCTCGGGGAAGCCTTCCGGGATGCGCCGCGTGAACGGCAGGCCGTAGATCCTGTCGAGGTCGGCCGGGGCGTAATCCGGCGACGGGTATTGGACGACGAAACGGTTGGCGTGCCGCTGGGCGATCGTCTTCCGGTTCGCGAGCCGCTTCTGGGCCTCACAGAACTTAGCCTTGTCGTCCCGGGCTTCCTCGAAGGACGGAATGGCCAGGGCGCCCTCAGGGGCCTCCGCGCGGACGACCGCGGTGCCGCGGATCCCGTCGAGCGCCTCGCCGCGGTCGATCCGGCGGGCGATCTCGACCGCCTGGATCTCGCCCGGCCCGTAAACGAGGATGTCGGCCCGGGTGTCGAGGAGGATGGAGCGGCGGACATCGTCGCCCCAGTAGTCGTAGTGGGCGAACCGCCGCAGCGAGGCCTCGATGCCGCCGAGGACGATGGGAACGCCCTTGTGGAGCTCCCGGACGCGGTTGGCGTAGACGATGACGGCCCGGTCGGGCATCCGCGAGACGAACGGCGCGTTGGGATCGACGGCCCGCTCCCGCTTGAGCGGCGTGTAGTTGACGAGCATGGAGTCGATCGAGCCCGAGGTGATCCCGAAGAAGAGCCGCGGCCGGCCCAGCTTGAGAAAATCGTCCTGGCCCTTCCAGTCCGGGCATTCGATGACGCCCACCTTCCAGCCCTCGGCGTCCAGGACCCGAGCGATCATCCCTACGGGCGAGAGCGGGTGGTCGGCGTAGGGCTCGCCGCTGACGAGGATGATGTCGAAACCCGAGCCGGTTTTGGCGATCACGCCCCTATTCTACCCGCAAATAGGGGGACACAATACCTATTCACCTTTTTCTGAGGCCGGAAAAAAGGTGCTTCTCCAGATTCCGGGATGACCCTCTCTCCGGCTGTGCTCGGGATATGCCTCTTGCTCCCCGGCCCCCCGGGGAACCAGTTCGCACGGTTCCCCCCCGCTGCGCGGGTCCCCTCCTCCAGCAACGGGGATCCGCGAG
>DSDX01000207.1 GCA_011048485.1 Candidatus Aminicenantota bacterium
CCAGCTCGAGCTCGGCGTCTGAACCGGGCCGCTCAGACCGGGCGCGCCGAGGCCTCGCGCCACCGGCCCCTATTGGCGGCGTACCAGCGCGCCGTCCTCTCGAGCCCCTCGGCGAAGGAGGTCTTCGGCTCCCACCCGAGGGCCCGTATGAGGCTCGAGTCCATGGCGTAGCGGCGGTCGTGGCCGGGCCGGTCGGCCACGAGCCGGATGAGCCCGCGGGGCGCCTCGACGGCGTCCAGGACGCGCCGGACCAGCTCGAGGTTCGTCATCTCGACCCCGGCCCCGACGTTGTAGACGGCGCCGGCCTCGCCCCTCCCAAAGGCCGTCTCGACGGCCCGGCAGTGGTCCTCGACATAGAGCCAGTCCCGCACGGCCAGACCGTCCCCGTAGACCGGGACCGCCCGGCCTTCGAGCGCGCGGGTCAGGGCAAGGGGCACGAGCTTCTCGGGGAACTGGCACGGCCCGTAGGTGTTCGAAGGCCGCAGGACGACGATCGGCAGTCCGTAGGTGACATGATAGGCCCGGGCCAGATGGTCCCCGGCGGCCTTGCTGGCGGCGTAGGGCGACGAGGGCCGGAGCGGGTCGGTCTCGCGGGCGGCCCGCCCCGTCCGGCTGCCGTAGACCTCGTCGGTCGAGACATGGACGAAGACCTCGACGCCCGGCGAGGCCCGCAGGGCGTCGAGGAGCGCGTAGGTGCCGTGGACGTTGGTCAGGACGAACTCCCCGGCGTCATGGATCGACCGGTCGACGTGCGTCTCGGCGGCGAAGTGGACGACGCCCTGGACGCGGGCAAGGAGGCTCCGGACGAGCGCCCGATCCCGGACGTCGCCGAGGACGAAGGCGTGGCGCGGCTCCTCGCTGAGGTCCTTGAGGTTGTCGAGGTTTCCGGCGTAGGTCAGCTTGTCGAGATTGACGATCCTGGTCCCCTTGTGCCGACGGAGCGCCAGGCGGACGAAGTGGCTGCCGATGAAGCCGGCCCCGCCCGTCACGAGGAGGGTCTTGCCGTCGAGGGTCCTCTCGGTGCTCATGGGCGCGCTCCCGTGCTCAGAATCCGAATCCCCCCAGGAAATCGAGGCTCCGTCCGATCGCGCCAAGGCCCAGCGACACTCGGACCTGAGTGTCGGCCGGGACCCGGTAGTGGAAGGTCCGGATGTCGACCAGGATGTCGACGCATTGGTAGTGGTAGGTCAGGCGGGCGCCCGTGTACAGGAGCCTGCGGTCCTTGATGTTGTAGTCGGCTTGGAGCTGGACGTCGAGGTCGAGGCGGGGCAGCCGCAGGCCGCCGAAGGCGCCGATCTGATCGCGGTTGTAGAGGGCCACGAGCTCGGGGTCCCCGGCGGCCAGCCAGGCGTTCCGGCTCCGGGTCCAATTGACGGCCAGGAAATTCCCCTCGCCCCGCCGCCCGGCCGTGGCGCTCAGCCGCAGGTTCGACAGATCCTCGTAATAGGGATTGTAGGCCGCCGAGGCGTCGAGGCTGAAGAGCGCCTTGGGATAGAAGCGCAGGGTCCCGGTCAATTCGGAAAAGCGCGGCGGCCGGCCCTCGACCGGGAAAGGCGAAAGCGGGCCGTCGTCCGGGGAGAAGTAGTAGGTCTGGCCCAAGGCCAGAGAGAAGACCTCGACCGCCTGGTCGGCCGCGCCCTTGAACAGGAACCGGCTCGTGACGCCGTAGCTCATCTGGTGATAGCGGAAGAATCCGTACGAGGTGACGATCCGGTCCGCCGCATTGGTCGGGCTGTCGTACGAGTAGTTGGCGAAGGGCTCGACGATGTTCTTGAGCCTGGCCCGGCCGTCCCGCCCGTAGAAGAGGCGGTAGATGACCGGGCCGACGACCTCGACCGAGGCGGCGAAGTTGCGGGTGAAGAGCGGCTCGTCGACGATCGCGCCCGTCGCCGGATCGAGGCTCTGCCCGTAGTAGCCGAGATTGGCCTTGACGGTCGTCGTCGCCGTGAGCCAGGGGATGGACGTGAAAGGCACGCTCAAGGCCGGGCTGACCGCTAGGCGCGAGGAGCGCCGCTCGGTCCCGGCCTCGTAATCGGATTTCCATCCGTATCGGGAGCGGGTCAGGGAGGTGGCCAGGGAGAAGAAGACCGGCCCGACCAGGCGGGTCTTGAAGACGTTGAAGGTCAGCTGGGGCAGCGAGGTCGAGACGTTCGCGTCGCCGACCCGGGAGAAATAGGTCTCGAAGCGCGAGGCCCGGGCGCTCAGGTTGAATCCCCGCCACGAACGGGACAGGAAGACCTGGGTCGTCCGGGTGAAGGACAGGGCCCTCTGGAAATCGTTGTCGAACTCCTGGAGAAAGGCGTACGAGGTCTGATAGTCGACGTTGGCGGTGAGGGTGAAGCCTAAGGGCAGGGCCTGGGTGTGGTTGAGGCGGACGATCGAGGAGCTGCCGGGCCGTTCGCCCCCGGCCTCTCTCTTGTAGATGAAATGATAGATGTTGAGATCGCCCTTCGTCCCGCCGGGGAAGAGGTAGCGGTATTCGAGGCCCGCGCCGAGGCCGCGCGAGAGATAGAGATCGACCCCGACCGTTACGTCCATGTTCGGGGCCATGGCCCAATAGAAGCTCTGGGAGACGGAGAAGCCCTTGTCGCCGGAGAGCCCGATCTGGGGCAGCAGGAAGCCCGTGGCCCGCTCCTTCAGGGGATAGCGGATATAGGGGAGGTAGAGGACGGGGACGTTCTTGACCCGGAGGACGGCGTCCCACATGGCGACGTGGTCCCCGGTCTTGAGCTCGGCCCTGGAGAGGCCGAAGCTCCAGCGCGGATTGGGCTGGGTGCAGGCCGTGAGGCGGGCCCGGCCGAGCCCGAAGAGATCGGCCCGGCGGCGCTCGAGCGTCTCGGCCTCGAAGAGGATGGTCGGGGCGATCAGGCCGGAGGCCCGCTCGATCGTCCCCCGGCCGGACGCGAGGTTGTAGCGGGCCCGCTCCGCCCGGATGACCTGGCCGCCCGATTGGAGGACCACGCCGCCCTCGGCCAGGACGTCCCTGGTCTCGAGGTCGTATTCGACCCGGTCGGCGAACAGAAGGAACTCGCCGCAACGGACCTCGACGTCGCCGGCGGCGAAGACGCGCTCCCCGGCCCGTTCCTGCCGTCGGGCCACGATCGTGACCTCCGGCGCCTCTTCGGCGACGGCCGGCGGGGCCGGCCGTTCCTGAGCGGCGGCCGGGACGGGAAGGCCGGCCGGAGCGGAGAGGGCGAGCAGCCAGGCCGCGCAGGCGAGGCCCGAACGGCGCGGCCGCGAACAACGGGAGGCCATGGCCTGATTTGTAGCACAGGGTCCGGGGAGAAGCAATCGCCCTCCGGGGCGGGACCGGGGCCGGGCGCGGCCGTCAGGGACCCGAGGGCTCGTCCTTCAGATGCCTCTTGAGCGCCCGGACCAGGCTGAGCAGTCCCGACACGACGCCGAGAACGGTGAACAGGAGAAGAAGCCAAGGGGCCGTGCCGAGCCAGCGGTCGAGGAGATAGCCGAAGAAGAGCCCCACGGCGATCGAGGACGGCAGGATAAGCCCGAGCGAGCTCAACTCGGCCAGCCGCCGCAGATCGGGACGCCGGGACCGGTCGCTCATGCCGACGACTTCGGCCTCCCTTCGCCAGCGGGCCTGACCGCCCAGGCCCCGCCCTCGTTGACCAGGGCGTTCCAACCGAACCCGAAACCGAAGGCCAGGCAGAAGAGGCGGGCGTACGCCTCGAGGCCCTCCCCGACCATCCCCGCTTCGAACTCGGGAAAGATCGTCAGAGCCAGGATGAGGCCGAGGGCCAGGGAGGCCAGGGCCGAGTAGACATAGCGGCGGCTGAAGCCGCGGACCTTGCCCTCCTTGACCTTTCGCAGCCAAGGCAGGATGGTCCGGGCCACGACGCCCGCGAACAGGCCGAGGAATTTGACCAGGAATACGGTGGACATGGCGTTCTCCCTCCGGTCGAGGGGCGCGCCCCCGGGCCTATTCTCAAAGATGCGCCGCGGCTTGTCAAGGCCGGCCCGGCCGCCCCCGACCCAGGGGACAATACGGAATCCCCTTAAAAATGTTATACTGGCCCCGCCATGAAGCCCGCCCAGGCCGCCGCTCCCGAGGAGATCGTCCTCCGCCGCATCCCGGCCGAGATCGTCGTCCTGGCCGCCTGTCTGGCCCTGGCCGCCTGGCTCCTTTTCGACCCCATGACGGGGCTGCTCTTCTTCGCCGGCGGCGTCCTCTCGGCCGTCGGCTTCGCCTGGCTCAGGCAGTCCCTGACC
>DSDX01000033.1 GCA_011048485.1 Candidatus Aminicenantota bacterium
GATGTCTCATGGAACAGGATGAGCTCCTGAGACACGCCGCGCGCTGCTTCGACAGGCACTGCATCCGCTATTTCGTAACGGGAGCCGTCGCCGCCATCGCTTACGGCGAGCCCAGGCTGACGAACGATATCGATATCGTGGCCGATCTCGACGAGGACAAGATCCCCGGGCTCAAGAGCTGCTATCCGGCTGACGAATTCTATTTTGACGAGGAATCCGCCAGGCGGGCCGTCCGGACAAGGTCCCAATTCAATATCATCCATCCCGGCTCGGGCCTGAAGATCGATATCATGATCACCCAGGGCGACGAGTTCGACCAGAGCCGCTTCCGGCGGGCCCGGCGGCTCAAACCCCTCGAAGATACCGAGGTCGATTTCGCCTCGCCGGAGGACGTGATCCTGAAGAAATTGGACTTCTACCGGCAAGGGCGTTCCGACAAGCACCTCCGTGATATCGGAGGCATCCTCAAGATCTCGGCGGACATCATCGATCTAATTTATATCGAGGCTTGGGTCCGGAAGCTTGGCCTGGAAGAGCAATGGGCGTCGGCGGCAAAAAGGGCGCGAGAATCCTGACTTTTATTCGAGCTCTGTGGGCTTCTGAAGGCGATCCGCGTCCGGATCGCTACTTGACCCTCCAGGTCACGGCATAGCGCTTGACATATTGATAGCCGTCCTCGTCTTCCTCAAGGGCGTAATATTTTCCTTTGAGGATGGTTATGCCGGACGGTTTTAGCGGCATTCGGCCGATAAAGCGCCCCTCGGCATCGAAGATGTCATGGATCTTCTTCCCATCCGAGGTCGTTTCCCAGGTTTCGACAAAAAGGTGCCCGAGGTCGCTCGCGAAAAACCGGCGGAACGCCGATTGGTACTTCGAAAACTCATGCTTGATCGGCGCCCCTCCCGGGTCACGCCTCTGGTCCTCTCGCTCCCTTTCCGCAGCCGTGACGGCCACAGGATCATAATCCCGCATGATTTTCTTGAAGACCTTCGTATCAGCAGGGCCATAGAATCTGATTTCGTAGGTCAGCGGTTGGCCGAAGACGAGGTTGTTGGCCTGGTCAATCAAGAAGTAGCTCGTGGCTCTGAACGGATCCGGTTTAAAGACGAACCAACTGGGCCCTTCAGCTATGCTCGCGATGAGGGAGCCATCGGAGGCGAGCTTCTTCGTCTCGTCATGGGCCTCGTCTCCTTTTCGAATGTATTCTTGGAGGTAGATATCTCCCTTTTCGTCGACAACGGCACGCAAGGAAAGCGCCGTTTTGAGGGAAACGTGGCGAAGAAATGTGCCGTCCGTATTGAAGTAGGTTATTCCATCGCCTAGCTCGTGGAGAGCGAGTTCGCCCGAAGTCTGATTGAGGGATAGCGTATAAGGGTACTCAAACTCGCCAGGACCTTGACCCTTGCGGCTAAATGTCCGTAGATGTCTCCCAGACGGGTCGAAGATCTTGACATTGAAGTTCATCCTATCCAAAACGTAAATCGACCCAGAGCCGTCAACGATGAATGTCTGGACCTTGCCAAAGGCATAGTCGCCCTGAGCCTCCGGGCCGCCTAGCGACAGGTCTTCTTCGAGCTCGAGAAGAGGGCCCTTGAAGAGCGGCTCCTTGGGGTTACTGATGATTGTGACGTCGCCCTCTTTTACGACCGAGCCTTTCCATTTTGTCTGCGCAATCAACGTAGCAAGTCCTACTACGGTCAGGATACCTAAGCTAATTCCCCGTCTCCAGAAATGGCGTTTCTTCAAGCTCAATCCCTCACATGACGTGTATGGTCGCCTCTGGAATCGACCCCTCATTCATTTGACGAGATGCCCAATGACTTCTTCCCGATCCCACCATGCAGAACCTTGACCAAATCTTGACCAAACCAACGGAAAAACCGAGACGATTGGGTACGGATAGGGGCAAATCGGTAAGCGGTCTTCCCCTGTAGAACGGCCTTATATGGGGAAATCAGGGAGAAAAGTCATGAGATTCGCGGGCCAGCTCTTCAAAGCCGGCAAGTACTGGGCGATCGAACAGCTATGCCCGGTACGAGCAAGGTCGGTCCGTGCCGAGCGTCGAAAAGTTCGCGGAGCTCTTCTCGGCTGTGGCGCTCAACAGGGAGTTCGTGATCATGGAGAGCCGCGTCCCCTATCGACGGCTTCCCGCAAGACCCTGAAACGCGATAGGAATTTCCTTTTTACGCTCGCCCTGAAATCGCCGGCCGCGGACTCAGCCGCTAAGCCCGCCGGGCGGTCCGGTCAGACCGAGATCCAGCGGCCGAAAAGGGAGATCGTCAGGAAGCTGACGATCCCGACGGCCGCCGCCGAGCCCAGTCCGACGAGGAAGGGCTTCAGGCCGAGGCCTTTGAAGCTCGCGAATCTCGTCTTGAGCCCGACTCCCGCCAGAGCGACGACGAGGAGGAACGCGGCCCCGCTCTTGATAAGATCTTGCAGGCCTGACCACGCCTCCGGTCCCCACAGTCCGAGCACGTCGCGGCCGGCGCCGATTTCGGCATCGCCGATCGACCGGAACACGGCCATTGCGACGAACCCGGCGATGAACAGCGGAAAGAGACGGGCCGCCCCGGGGCCGCGCCGTCCGGACGGTGAGCTCTGACGCCGGGCATGGAGAAAGGCCAGAAGAGGGATGACCGCCGCCATGAAGACATTCCGGACCATCTTGGCAACCATCGCCACGTCCAGCCCGGCCGGGGACGCGAACGCGTCCGCGTAGATCATCCCGGCCCCGGCGACCTGGGCGGTCTCGTGAATGGCCGTCCCCAGGAACAGTCCGGACAGGACCGCGTTATGGCGGAAGATGGCGTAGGCGAGGTACGGGTAGAGCAGGGTCGCGGCCAGTCCGAACATCGTGATCACCGCGATCGCGTAGCAGACCTCCTCCTCCTCGGCTTCGATGGCGGGCGCGGCGGCCACGATGGCGGACACGCCGCAGATCGACGTCCCGACCGCGATGAGCGTGCCGAGGCGCGCCGGAAGGGCGAGCCGTCTCGCGAGATAGCCGGTGAGGAGGACCGCGCCGGCGATGCCCATCATGACGATGGGAATCCCGACCGCGCCCAACCGGACGACGTCGAAGACGCTGAGCCGGATGCCGAGCAGGATGATGCCCAGGCGGAGGACCTTCCGGACCGAAAGATCCCAGCCCTTCTCGAACACCGCCGGGAAGCGGACCGCGTTCCTCAGGATCATCCCCAGGGCAATGGCCAGGATCACCGGCGAAACCGGGGAAGCGCTGAATCCCAGGAGCGACACGCCGATCCAGCCGCTCAGCCGCGTCGCCGCCAGGGCCAACAGGACGGTCAGGGCAAGGCCGGGCAGGAGGAGGTGGGCTTTGTCGATCCCGACGCCCAGCAACCCCCTTTCGATGAGGGAGGCCGTTCTCGTCATAAGGCGGAGATGTTAGGCCAGCCCCCGAGGGAAGTCAAGCGGCACCAGGAACGATCGCTTCCGGCCATGGACTCCCCCAGCCTTGGGGCCAGTCCTCGCCCGAGAGTTCCGTCAACAGTCGTGCCTGTCCTCAAGGAGGTCGTCGAGCGCTACCACTCAGAATCAGCTTCTCCCCTCATGAAGAGGGAACTATCCCGGCCGGAGACGAGAGCAGAACGTAATCCCCGCTCTCTTCGGCCGCCATCAGGGCGACTTGCTCGAGGGCATAGGCCGGCGGCGGCTTCTCCGCGACGAACGTCAACTCCGGATGACGAATGACCCGGTCGACGATCGCGGACTCGGTCAGAAAGGCCACCACTCTCGACATCCATTCCACATTGACCAATTCTTGACCAAACCAACGGAGAAACCGGCGCGCTTGGGGACGGATACTGATTTTCCTATTGTCTCGGGCCGCCGGCTGGCATAGAATCCCAATTGGAGGGTTCGCCATGGGCAAGACAATCGTCGTCCTCATCCTGATCGCCGCCGCGGGTTATTTCGTCTACCAGCAGGTCGGGCGAACGCCGTCCGAGGAGGAGCAGCTGGTGACGCACCTCCGCGACCGCTACGCTGTGGTCATCAACAAGTTCACCAGCGCCGCCGGGCGGTCGGGCCTGATCGGCATCGACACGACCTTCGACACCGAGACGGCCGTCAACCAGATGCAGAAGATCCGGGCCGAGCTGGCCGAGCTCAAGCGGAAGCTGACGGAGGGGAAGGCTATACGAAAGGCCGAGGAGCTTTCGGAGAAGATCGAAACCTTCTGCGA
>DSDX01000034.1 GCA_011048485.1 Candidatus Aminicenantota bacterium
CCCACAACCTGACCGAATCGCAGTTCGGCCTGGCCTCGGTCAAGTTCCGCTGGAACCTCTCCGGCACCTATCAGCAGGTCGTGCCCCGCTACGTCTCGACGGACGCCCGCGGCGGAGACGAGCGCGAGTTCCTCGTCGACTTCTTCCCCGACATGGGCACGCTGGCCACGGCCGTGTTCCTCAAAGGCTACCAGTGGCCGTTCGATCCGCGCAAGGTCGCGGGGGGCGGGTCCTCGCTCATCGACCTTCTCGTCTACAACGAGACCGTGGTCAAGGGCCGCCGCGTCTTCCTCGACTACCGCCGCGAACCGGGCGGCGACGGGCGGCTCGGGCCCTTCGAGCTGGACCGGCTCGGGCCCGAGGCCTACTCCTATCTCGAGAGATCGGGCGCCCTCGTGGCGACGCCCATCGCCCGGCTCGAGAGGATGAACCCGCCGGCCGTCGCGCTCTACAGGTCCCACGGCATCGACCTGGCCCGCGAGCCGCTCGAGATCGCGGTCTGCGCCCAGCACAACAACGGCGGTTTTCGCGCCTCGCTCTGGTGGGAGTCGAATGTGCGCGGGCTCTTCCCGGTCGGCGAGCTCTGCGGGACCCACGGGGTGACTAGGCCCGGGGGATCGGCCCTCAACGCCGGCCAGGTCGGGAGCGCCCGGGCGGCCCTCTTCATCGCCCGCCGGCGGTCCGGCCGGCCGCCGACGGCGGAGGAGTTCGCCCGGGTCGCGGGACCGGCCGTGCGCAAGACCTGGGCCGAGGCGGAGGCGATGCTCGACCGCGGCGTCAAGGGCGGCCTCGCTCCGGACGAATGCCTGGCCGAGGTCAGGCGCAGGATGTCCGCCTGCGGCGCGATCGTGAGGGCCCCCGAGGAGGTCCGGGCCGCGAGGGCCCGAGCCTGGGCGCTCTGGAGAAAGGCCCGCCGCGGGATCAAGGTCGACACGGCCAAGGACCTGCCCCTCGGCTTCAAGGCCGCGGAGCTCGCCCTGACCCACGCCGTTTTTCTCGAGGCCATCGACGAATATCTCGGGCGCGGGGGCGGGAGCCGGGGATCCTATCTCGTCCCCGACGCCGCCGGCCGCCCCCCGCACCCCGGATTGGGCCGGCGCTGGGCCTTCTCGCTCGCCGGGCCCGGCGAGCTCGCCGCCTCCTCGATCTTGGAGGTCCGGCTGGACGGCCGGGGCCGCGTCCTCAAGCGGTGGGTCCCGGTCCGCCCGGTCCCGGAGCCCGGGGGCTGGTTCGAGACCGTCTGGGCCGACTATCGTGATGAAAAAGTCGTCGTCGAGGAGGGATGATCGTGCCGAAGAAACAACGCCCATCCGGGCCCGCCGCCGTGGTCACGGGCGCCGGCCGCGGCATCGGCCGGGCCATCGCCCTGGCCCTGATCAGGGAGGGCTTCGACGTCGTCGGGATCGACGTCGTCTTCGAGCCCGAGAACGCGGCCCAGGGCCTCTTCGAGGTCAAGGAAGCGGCCCGAAAGCTCGGCGGCAGGTTCCTGCCCGTCGCGGGCGACATCGCCAGGATCGACGACCACGACCGCATGCTCGACGCGGCCGTCGGGGTCTGCGGCCGGATCGACGTTCTGGTCAACAACGCCGGCGTCTCCGTGGCCAAGCGCGTCGACGTCCTCGAGACGTCGCCGGAGAGCTATGACCGGCTGGTCGCGATCAACGCCCGGGGCCCGTTCTTCCTGACCCAGAACGCGGCCAGGCGGATGGCCGCACAGAAGCCCAGGCGCGACGGGCTCAAGCCCACCATCGTCTTCATCACCTCGATCTCGGCCGAGGTCTCGTCGCCGGCGCGGGCCGAGTACTGCGTCTCCAAGGCCGCGCTGAGCATGACCGCGACCGTCTTCGCCGACGCGCTGGCGGCCAAGGGCATCAACGTTTACGAGGTCCGTCCGGGCATCATCGCCACGGACATGACCGCGGGCGTCAAGAAGAAATACGACCGCCTGATCGCCGCAGGGCTCGTGCCCCAGGGACGCTGGGGCCTGCCCGAGGACGTCGGCCGGGCCGTGGCCGCCCTGGCCCGGGGCGACCTCGGGTTCTCGACCGGGGCCGTGATCGAGGTCAGCGGCGGCATGAACGTCCGCCGGCTCTGAGCCGGCCGCGGGCCTTGGCCGGGTCCGGCCTGTTGTGGTATCCTAGCGCGAACGGAGGGAGCAATGAGCGAAACCAAGAGCCAAGGCCGGATCTTCTGGGGCCTGCTGCTCATCGTCCTGGGCGTCTTCTTTCTTTTGGATCAGATGGGCACGCTGCATTTCGGCCGCCTCGTCGGACGCTACTGGCCGGTCATCTTCATCCTCATCGGCGTCTCCATCCTCCTCGACAAGAACATCAAGAACACGGGCTCCGGCGTCTTCTTCATCCTCTTCGGCGCGTTCTTCCTTCTCCTCAGGCTGCGGATCTTCGACCGGTCGCTCTGGCATTTCGTCTGGCCGCTGGCCATCATCGGGGTGGGCCTCTGGATCCTCCTCCGCCCGGTCTTGCGTCCGGACAGGACGGGCGGCGGGGGCCCCGCCGCCGACGACCTGAAAATGAGCCAGGTCTTCTCCGGCGGCTCCCGCAGGATCGAATCGCAGGATTTCCGCGGCGGCAAGGCCGATGTCGTCTTCGGCTCGGCCGAGATCGACCTCCGGGCGGCCAAGCTCGCCGACGGACGGGCCGCGCTCGAGCTGTCGGTCGTCTTCGGCAGGATCGAGGTCGTCGTGCCCCGCGACTGGCAGGTCGTCCTCGAGGGATCGCCCGTCCTCGGGTCGATCGAGAGCCGAAAGGCCCCGGCCTCCGGAGCGGAGAGCGCGGGGACGCTTACGATCCGGGGCTCGGCGGTCTTCGGGGCGATCGAGATCAGGGACTAGACCGGGCCATGAAGAAGGGCCTGTTCTGGTTCCTGGCGGTCGTCATCACCCTGGCCTCGGCTTACTATCAACGACGGACCGGGCCGACCTACCCGCTCCGCGTCGAAGCCGGTTTCGGGGGGGCGACCGAGGCCTTCGAACTGCCGCGCAGCGCCGAGACGACGGCCGACGCCGAATTGACCGTGCCCGCGCCGGCGCCGGTCGAAGGCTGGCTCGAATGGAAGCGTTACAAGACGCCGGACGACTGGACCCGGGAGCCGCTCGTCCGCGAGGACGACCGCCTGGTCGGGCGCCTGCCCCGGCAGCCGTCGGCCGGCAAGCTCGTTTACAGCCTCCATCTGCGGCCCGGGCCGAATTCCTCCCTGATCGTGTCGACCGACCAGGCCGTCATCCGGTTCAAGGATCCCGTCCCCGCCTGGCTGCTCATCCCCCACGTCATCGTCATATTCGCCGGGATGCTTTTCGCGACCGCCTCCGGGCTGGCCGCCCTCGACAAGACCAGGGATCCCCGCCGGTTCGTCTTGTGGACCGTCGGCCTCCTCTTCGTCGGCGGGTTCGTCCTCGGCCCGCTCGTCCAGAAGTTCGCGTTCGGGGTCGCCTGGGCGGGCTTCCCGGTCGGCTCGGATCTCACGGATACCAAGACGCTGGTCGCCTTTTTCTTCTGGATCGTCGCCGCCGCGGCCGGCCGGAAGGGAAAGCCGGCCCGGCCGTTCGTCCTCGCCGCCTCGCTCGTGACCTTGCTCATCTTCCTCATCCCCCACAGTCTTCGGGGCTCCGAGCTCGACTATTCCAAGCTGCCGCAGGACCCGGCCGTTACGGCGGCCCTGAAGTGACGAGGGGGTCATGATGACGAACCGACGCGCCGCGATCGTCACCGTCGTCTCGCTCTGCGCCGCCCTCGGCTTCACGGCCGCGCCCGACATCCCCGAGGAGGTCAAGTCGCTCGTCGGGCGGAGGTGCGCCGGCTGTCACAAGGGCCGATTTCCCCCCAAGGGACTCAATCTCGAGCCCGCCAATCTCGCCGCGGTCCTCGACGCCCCCAGCCGCGACGTGCCCGAGGCCAAGCTCATCGACATCGGCGCGCCCGAGGCCAGCTATCTTTTGAAGAAGGTCCGCCGCGAGAAGGGCGTCGCCGGCGGTCCCATGCCGCCGGGCAAGGCCCTGACACCCGAGGAGCTCAAGGCCCTCGAGAACTGGATCCTCGGCCTTATTTGAGCTGGAAGCGCACGGTCACGGTGAAGACGACCGGCACGGCCTTGCCCTCGACGATCATCGGCTCGTAGCCCCACTGCTTGACGGCGTCGATGGCCGCCTGATCGAGGAGCGGAACGGAGCGCAGGACCATCGTGTCC
>DSDX01000030.1 GCA_011048485.1 Candidatus Aminicenantota bacterium
AGCGACTAGGAGATGGCCCTGCGCTCGGCGGGGAAGCGCTCGTACTCCCGGCGGTCGACGATCTCGCGGAGGTGGCCGACGAGGGCGCAGAGCTCGCCGTAGGTGTTGGTGAGCGCGACGGGAGCCACCCGGACAATGTCGGGTGGCCTGAAATCGGGCACGACGCCGCGGGCGCGCAGCGCTTCGGCGATGCGCATCGCCTCGGCGTGGATGAGCGCCACATGCCCGCCCCGCCGGGCGGGCTCGCGCGGCGTGCCGACCCCGAAGCCGCAGGGTTCGGACGCGAGCAGGGCGTCGGTCATTTCGATCAAGAACTGCGTCATCCGGAGGGATTTCGCCCGGACCGCGGCCAGGCCCGCCTCCTCGAAGATCCCGAGCGAGCCGACGAGCGGCGCGGCGCTGAGGATGGACGGCGAAGAGATCTGCCAGCGGCCAGCGTCGGGCGCCGGCGTGAAATCGAGGGACATGTCGAACTGTCGCTGCTTGGCCGAGCCGAACCAGCCGGCCAGGGCCGGCTCTTTCCCGTGGTGCTTCCGGTTGACGTAGAGGAAGGCCGTCGCCCCGGGACCTCCGTTGAGGTACTTGTAGCTGCACCAGAGCGCGAAATCGACGCCCCAGCGGTCGAAGGCGTGGGGGACGGCGCCGACGGAGTGGGAGCAATCGAATCCGATGGGGATCCCGCTCTCCCGGGCCCGGGCGGTCAGGAACTCCAGGTCGAGGAGCTGACCGCTCCGGTAGAGGACGGACGGAAGGAAAACGAGCGCCGTCGTGCGGGCGAAATGCCGAACGATCTCGCCTTCGTCCAGGGTCAGGCCGTCCCGGCTCGGGATGAGAACAAGGTGCTCGGCGGGATCGAGGCCCCGGAGCTTGAGGACGCTCTTCAGGGCGTAGGCGTCGGTCGGGAAAGCGAGTTCGTCGGCGACGATCTTCGTCCTCTTTCCCTCGGGCCGGTAAAACGTGTTGACGAGGGCGTGGATGTTGACCGTCGTGGTGCCGGACAGCACGACCTCGTCCGATTCCGCGCCGACGAGCGGCGCGCAGCGGGCGCCGAGGCTCTCCGCCAGAGTGAACCAGGGCGGGTCGGCCTCGAGCCAGCCGCGGATGGCCAGGACGCGCCAGGATCTCAGGGCCTTCACGAGCGACCGTTCGGCATCGCGCGACAGGAGCCCTAGGGAGTTGCCGTCGAGGTAGATGGTCCCGCGCGGCACGGCGAAGCGCCGGCGGAATCTTTTTAGCGGATCGGCCCGGTCGAGCCGCCGGGCCTCCTCGCGGAACGCCTTCATCGCATCGCGCATGCGGGCCTGTCTTTCTCTTGTCCGTCCCTGATCGGTAGAATTCAGGGATCACGCGCCGGCGCCACTTGCTCTTCTCTCCTTTTATTTCTTCTTGTCGGGATAGGGAGGCGGCTTGGGCACGTCGACGGGGTCCTTGGCGATGAGCTCCTGGAGATGCTTGACGGCCGCCTCGAGCTGGACGTCCTTGCCCTTGAACGTCGCGTGGGGCAGGTTGTCGACGACGATGTCGGGGTCGACGCCGTGGCCCTCGATGAGCCACTCGCCCTCGGGCCCGTAGACGCCCGTCTCCGCCGCCGAGGCGATGCCCCGATCGACGAGGACATTGGACTGGCTCAGCCAGATCTCGCCGCCCCAGGTCCGCGTCCCGATGACCTTCCCCAGCCCCAGGCGGCGGAAACCCTCGGCGAAGGCCTCGCCGTCCGAGGCCGTGCGCTCGTTGCACAGGACGACCAGGTGCCCGCGGAAGGCGTACTGCATGTTCCAGGTCGGCTTCCCGACCCGGCTCTGCCAGTAGAACCAGGCCCGCCTTATGAGCTTCTCCAGGATCCAGGAGTCGATGTTGCCGCCGCGGTTGTGCCGGACGTCGATGATCAGGCCCTGGCGGTCGAAGACGGGGTAGAAGTTCTTGACCCACTCGGTGTAGTTGCCGCCCCCCATGGCCCGGAGGTGGACGTAGCCGATGGCGCCCTGGCCCGCCTTCTCGACCTCGAGCCGCCGGGTGTATTCCCATTCGGCGTAGCGGAGGTCGGATTCGGCGCCCGGCGTCATGGGCACGACGATCTCCTTGCGGGCCGGCCCTCCCGCCTCCGCCCGGAGCTCGAGCAGGACCTGCTGGCCGGCCGTGTTCCGGAGCAGGAGCGAGGGATCGGCCACGCTCAGGGTCGGGACGCCGTTGATCGCGGTGATGATCTCTCCCTCGCGGATGGTCGACAGCGGCTTGTCGAGGGGCGAGGCGTTCTCGGGATACTCGGGGTCCGACCTGTAGATGTGCTCGACGCGATAGCCGCCCTTGGCCTCGTCGCGGACGAGGCGGGCGCCGAGGGAGCCGGGGGAGACGTTGTCCTCGGGCCGCCTGAGGTCGCCGCCCCGGACGAAGATGTGAAGGGCCGAGAGCTCACCGACGAGATGGGACAGGAGATCGTTGAGCTCGGTCCGGTCGCTGACCCGTTCGACGAAGGGGCGGTGGCGCTCGAGCAGGCCCTCGTAGTCGACGTTGTGGAGGCCGCGGTCGTAGAAGTAGTCCCGCTCCATGCGCCAGGCGTCGACGAACATCTGGCGCCATTCCTCGCGGGGATCGATGGAGAAGGTCCACCTGGAGAGGTCGACGCGCCGTTCGGCCAATGTCTGAGGCGTCGGCTGGGCCGTCCCGGCGTCGATGACGTGGATGTCGTTGCCCTTGCGGACGAGGATCTTCTTGCCGTCGGCCGAGAGCTCGAACGCGCCGACGCCCTCCACGAGCGTCTTGGCTTGGACGTTCCGGTTCCTGATCTCGACGGCCTGGAGCTTGGGCTGGCCGGCGGCCCGCGATCCGCGGTCGATGACGAACAAGGCCTTTTCACCGGCGGCCAGCCCCGAGTACACGCCGGCCGGGAGCGGGACCTCGAACACGCGTTCCTGGATGCCGGCCAGGTCGATCACGACCTTGGGCGCCGGCTTCTCGTCCGGCTTCGAGGCCGGACCCGGGCCCGGCTTCGCCTTGGCCTCGGCCCGCTTCTCGTCGTCCCCGGCCTTGCCTTCGGCTTGGAGCTCGGTCGCCGGGGCGAACGGGAAGGTCTCCTTCGCGGTCAGCGCGATGGCGTAGATCTTGGTGGTCTTGTCGAAATAGGGCTCGGGCTGGCGCGGTCCCCAGGGGCTGCCGACGACGCTCCGGAAGTACCGGTCCGAGAGAAAGTAGATCCATTTTCCGTCCGGGCTCCAGGCGGGATGATACGAGTCGACGCGGTCGTTGGTGAGCTCCGCGGTCCGCCCGGTCTCAGCCTCGTGAATGAGGATGCGGCTAAAGCCGTTCGAAGCCCCGCCGACGTAGGCCAGCCAGCGGCTGTCGGGCGACCAGGCCAGGTCGTCGAACATGCCGACCTCGGAGACGGCGATCTTCCGAAGGCTCTTCTTGACGACGTCGAAAAGCCAGAGCTGATAGTCCTTGTCGGCGAAGGCGAGCCACTTGCCATCGGGCGAGGGAAGGCCGTCGAAGCGTATGACTTCGGCCCCCGTCGTCAGCCGCTCGGCCGGCCCCAGGCCGTCGGCGGCGTAGCGGGTGAATTCCCACTCGCCGCTCTCGTCGGTGAGGACGAGCAGGCTCTTCCCGTCGCCGAAGAAACGGGCCGCCCGGGCCCTGATGCCTTCCTTGCGGCTGACCCGGACCCAGCGTCCGTCGCCGACGGGCGCGACAAAGACATGGCCGCGCGAGACGAGGACGACCCGGTCGCCGTTCGGGGAGACGTGACCTGAAGTCATATAGTCGAGAGGCTCGGTCAGCCAGCGCTCGCGCATCTGGTCGAAGTCCGAGGGCAGGGTGACGGCGACGGCCGAGTCCCGGTCCGCGGCGATGTCGTAGACGCGGAGGTCGGCCACGAGCTGATAGACGATCCGGCCGGCCTGGAGGTCCGGAGAGCTGGCGTCGAAGCCCTTGTGGAAGGTGTGCTGTTTGAGCCCTCCGCCCCGAAGGTCCATGGACCAGATGTTCATGTGGTCGTCCCGGTCGCTCAGGAAATAGACCCGGCCCTGCCAGACCATCGGATCCTTGCTCGTGCCGGGGTAGTCGGCCGTCAGGGGGACGGCTTCGGCCGCGCCCGAGGTGAAGGACCACAGGTTCTGGGCCGTGCCTCCCTTGTAGCGCTTGGTGTAGCTGCCCTGGAAGGGGAGCCGGGTGAAGAAAAGCGTCTGGCCGGAATCATCGAACGACCCG
>DSDX01000385.1 GCA_011048485.1 Candidatus Aminicenantota bacterium
GAGCGAGGCGTCGAAGGCCCGCGGCCCCGAGCCGCTGACCTCGGCGGCGACGCGCCCGAGCTCGCCCGAGCGCGACGCGTCGACGTCGAACACCTGGCCGGGCACGGTCCAGAGGACGGGCGCGGCCCGGCGGGCCGGCTCGCCCGCCTCGGTCCGGTAGAGCTCGGGCTTGTCGGTGAGCAGCAGGATCGCTCCCGTGAGCGAGGTCACCAGCGTCGACCTGTAGCGGTTCTCGTCGAGCTCGATGTGGTCGGGGTCGTTCCGCCAGACGACGTTGTTCCAGGAGTTGAATTGGGCCAGGCCGGCGTAGGAGAAGCCGTCGGTGCCGACGCGGCAGCCGTCGATGAGCCCGACGAGCTCGGGCCGGATGCCCCAGCACCCGAGGACGAACACGTCCCGGCCGACCTCCTCGCGGACGGCCTCGACGTAGGAGCGAAAGGCCCCGGCGAGGTCTCTCTTGGCCTTCCGGAAATGGTCCGCGTGCGCGTTGTAGCCCTCGTAGCGGAGATGGCGGAGGGCGTCGACCTTGAAATACTCCCAGCCCATGTCGCGCAGGCCGCGATAGACGGGCCTGACGACGGCGTCCACGGCCTCGGGCACGGAGGCATCGAGGCTGAACTCGACCCAGTTGCCGCGGGCCGGCTCGCCCCGCGCATCGGTGACGAACCATCCCTGGTGTTCCGCCGCGTAGTCGGCCTGCTTGAAGGCCACGTTGGTCCAGATGCCCGGCCTGAGTCCCCGGCTCTTGATGTAGCCAGGCAGGAAGCCCAGGCCCCGCGGGAACTTGTCGTTGGCCGTGAGCCAGAGGTCGGGCCGCCCCTCCCCGCTCTGGTAGCCGTCGTCGATCTGAAGCAGGTCGTAGCCGAAAGGAAGGAGCGTCTCGGCCAGGGTGTCGGCCGTCCGGACGATGTCCTCCTCCGTGACCTCGTCGCGGAAGGCGAACCAGGAGATCCAGCCGGCCACCGGGTCGGGCCAGATCCTGTACGTCCAGGGCTCGAAGAAGTCGAGCCCCCTGTGGACCTGGTAGTAGCGCGGCCGGAAGCGCAGGACGATCTCCGCTCCCTCCGCGACGATGTCGTATGCCTTCCGGTCCCCTTCGGCCCGGACCGGGATCACGGCCGCGCGCGGGCCGGCGTCGACCGAGAGGACCCAGTCGCGGCCGCGGTCGTACACGGCCCGGTTGAGGCCGCTGCGGCTCTCGCCCGAGACGTGGCGGACCACGACCGGCCCCCTGTCGCGCCGGTCGGCCTCGCAGGCGAAGGATTCCGGGCCGCCGACGATCCGGGCCTCGAGCCTGACCCGGCCGCCCTTGTCGCGCGGCTCGAGGAGGACCGCCTGGCTCACGGCCTCGCCCGTCCGGAAGACGTTGACCTTGGCCGTGAAGCCCGCCCCGCCCGCGGTGATGGAGCCGTCGAGGATGGCCTTTCCATCGTAGCGGACGCCGATGTCCTTCTTGCCGATGTCGACCTTGGCCGGGCCGTTCGCCGGCTCGCCCGTTGGAGTCACGGACCGGCGGCACGAGGACAGGCTCGCGGCCGCGACAAATACGGTGACGACGCAGGCGATAACCGTCCGGCCGTATCCGGCATGTCGTTTCATGGACCTCTCCTCCCCGGGCATCGGGCTCCGCCCATTCTATCTCCGCCGCCCGCCCGCCGCAACATGACGCGAGGGGATCCTCTGAGCGAGCGTCGGGCGGCCATTCAGCGGACGACGATGTGGAGACGGCGAGATGCGGCGAGGGGGTCCTCCAAGGCGCCCGCCGGCTCGTGACCGGACGCAGGCCGCGGGAGCACGGGGCGAGGGATATCGTCGGAGAGAGCGTCAATGTGATAGAATCCGGGCGGATCCCACACGGAGTTCGACCCATGAAACGCACGCTCGTCGCCGCGTTCGCGGCGCTCGCCCTCGCCCAAACCCTCCCGGCCGACATCGACAGCCTGTCCCGGCTCTTCCTCCCCGGCCGGGCGGTCCTCGACCTCGACGGCGACGGCTTCCCGGAGAGGCCGGCCCTGACGATCGTCGTCCCCGACCAGCCGACGGCCCGCGAGCTGGCCCTGGCGGCCGACATCGCCGCCCGGCTCAACTTCGAGAGCCTGGCCGTCGAGTTCGGGCTGGTCAAGAGCGAGTCCGAGATTGACGGCGCGGCCCCGCCGCGCTTTCCCGTCTTGATCGGCGGCGGCCTGACCCGGGTTCGGGAGGCCCTGAGGGCCCGGGGCCTCGACCTCTCTGCGTTGGCCCCGAACGAAGGCCGCGTCTTCCTCGACACGCGGCCGGGACGGGCGGCCGTCATCTGCGTCGCCGGATCGGACGACGCCCTGCTCAAGACGGGCCGGGCCTTCTTCCTGCGCTGGCCGTATCTCTGGGAGGTCTGGGGCCGCGAGACCGGGGCGACCTACGAGCGTCTCGAAGAGGATCTGGAGGCCTTCCTCGACGCGGCCGGCCTCGGGCCCAGGACAACGATCGTCCGGGAGGCGGTCTACGCGTTCCCGGCCCCGGCTCCCGTCTCGGACGGGCTCCAGGCCCTGGACCTGGATGAGGGCCAGATCGCCGAGCTCGCCGTCGAGGTCCGCGTGGCCTCGGGAACGGACCTCAAAAAGGCCGAGGACGCGCTCCGTCTCCTCGCGTCCGACCGCCGCCGGGGGTCCAGGACCCGGGTCCTCTCCTACCCCGCCTGCGCCGCCTTGTCGCTCGAGCTCAGCCACGGCGCGTCGCGCGCCGAGATCGTCCTGCCCAGGACGGGGGCGACCAAAAGGCTCCTCACCCCGGGCTTCAAGGAAAGGCCGAAGGCCCCGGCCGAGGGGAAGGTGTTCGATCTCCTCGGCGTTTTCTCGAGCCGGGCCGCGTACGCCGACCAGGACCGCGACGGCGTCCCCGACGCCATCGAATCGGTGGTCGTCGTCCCCGGGGAACGGCCTGCCCGGACGGTCACGGACCTCGCCAGCCGCCTCGTCCTAGGCGCGGCCGGCGCGTCCTTCCCTCTCGTCCGTTTGGATTCCGAGATCGAAGCCCGCAAGGCCCTGACCGCGCCCGTTCTCGTGGGCGAGAACACGCTCGCGGCCGACCTGGTCAAGACGGGCAAGCTCAAGAGTCCCGAAGGGGGGCCGGGCACCGGGACCATCGAGGTCGTCCCCGAGGCTTTCGGCAAGTCGTCGGCCGTCGTGGTCCGAGGCGCGGACCGGGCCGGCCTCAACGCCGCGGTCGGGTATCTCTCCCGGACCTTTCCCTTCCTAAAGGAGTACGGCGAAGGCAACCCGGGGCTTGAGGACCTGGCCGCGGACGTCGGCAAGTTCCTCGAAGGGGCGAAAGGGGGCGCCGAGGCGTTCCTGATGGCCGCAGTCGAGGAAGCGGCCGCCGGGCTCGAAGGCCGGGCTCTCGATTCGGTCGCAGCCGATCTCGCGCTGCCCGGCCCGAACGCTCCCTTCGAGAAGGCGATCCGAGACACCCTCGAGAGCGCGGCGGGCGGCGCGCCGGTCCGGGTCGAGGCGGTGTCGCTCAAGGACGGCCGGACCGTTTTCGAAAAAGAGAAGGCCTTCGCCTGGGAGGTCGACGAGGCCAAGGCCCTGCTCGAGGCGAATCTCCGGGCCGTCGTCGACGCGGCCGGCAAGGGCGGAGCCGTCGAGGTCAGCATCGGGATCAGCGAATCGCCTTCGGTCCGGGAGAAGGTCAGGGGCGAGGTCGAGGCCTTTCTGACCGAGTCGGGATTTCCCGGGGCCAAGGTGGAGGTCCTGTCCGCCTACAAGCCCGGTTTCTTCTGGCTGGTCGAGAGGGTCCTCCCGGCCCTCGCGGGCAAGCCGGTCGAGCGCCTGGCCATCCGCTGCGCCGAGGAGCCCCATGACTTCACCCGGGCTCGGCGCGCCCACGCCGAGCCGGCCCGCTGGCTCCAGGAGCTCTACCCTGTCGACGAGATCCTTTCCCGCGAGCTGGGCCTGCCCCTCGACCGCGTCACGTTCGAGCTGGCCGAGCCGGGCGGGGACGTCTACACGGTCGAGGCCATCGGCGCGAAAGGCACGGCCGTTCACGCGGACGGCTTCTCGCCGCGGACCCGTGAGATCGCGCTCTCGAGCGTCCTGCCCGAATGGGCACGGCCAGGGCGACGACGGGCTGGGTCCGGATCGTCGCCCTGGCCGTGCCCCATTCGGGCAGGACGCTCGAGAGCGCGATCTCACGGGTCCGCGGCGAGAAGC
>DSDX01000261.1 GCA_011048485.1 Candidatus Aminicenantota bacterium
CAGGAAAGCGGCGACGGCCTCGTTCTGGGTGTATTCGGTATAGTTGGCGGCTTCGGCCGGCGTTTTGATGAGGGGCTGTCCCTGTTGCGGGGATTGTCCCTCTTTGACCGGACCGGCATCCGCGAAAGCCAGAACGGAGACGCCCAGAACCGCGATCCCCGCGATCGTGATAAAGCTCTTTTTGGTCATATCCTTGCCTCCTCTGGAGAGACGCTCCATCAGGATCGTCCCCCTCCGAATCAATCCTGGTGATCCCGCCGTTCGTCGTCCGCATCCCCCGCCGGCGCGGCCTTATCGAACTCGAGCGCGACGTCCTTGACCGCCCCGGCCCTCAGGACCTTGAACATGGCCTCTCCCCCCCATGAGAGCCCGGCCAGGTGCATTCTCAGCTCGTTGATGTCCGTATAGGCCTTCCCGCCGACAGAGAGGATGACGTCGCCCTTCTCGAAACCGGCGCTGCCCGCGACGCCGGCGGACGGCTTCGGATCGATGACCAGGTTCTCGAGCCCCTCGACCTTCTTGAGGCCTAGACCGACCGTCGGGAAGGCGGGCTCCGCCTCGGGCGCCAGGCCGAAGACGTAGTCGCCGATTGCCCGCGCGACCGTCAAGGTCTCTTTCCCCGCCGGGACCTCGAAGCTGATGACGGTCTTGAACGGCAGCTTCGAACGCTCGTAGGCCCTCCGGTTGAGGCCGAGGTTGTAGAGGAGATGCCCCGAACCGACGCAGACCACGACGCGCCGCCCTTCGGCCTGGGCCGCCCGGACGGCGTTGGCGCCCATGACCTCGTCCCAGGCCGATTGGGCCCTGTAGAGCCCCTCGAACATCTTGTCGAGGCCCGGCCCTTTCATCGCCTCGGGGATGTCGGAGGACTCGAAGACCGTCCGGATGAGCGTCCGGTGGTCCTCGTTGGTCGTGTCCGGCTGGCCGGGGAAAATGGCCTTCTCCTCCTCGCTCAGGGCGTCCCAGCCCCGCATGCGCATCTTGCTGATGACCTCGCGCGGCGCGTTCAGGGCGTAGACCGGAAGCCGGTGCTCGCGGGCGAACTCGAAGATCCCCTCGTAGTAGCCGAAATTGAAGTTCCAGGTGACGTACCATCCGATCTCCCGGATGAACTCGTCCTTGGTCAGGATGCCCGCCGTCCACTTGTTGAGCGTCTCCTGGAGGGTCACGGGGACCATCTCCAGGCCGATGGCCAGGTGCCTGTCCTTGGCGTAGAGGGCCCGGATGACCCGGAGCTGGATCTCGTGCATGGGCAGCGAGTTGTGGGTCTCGCCCACGTGGACGATCCGGGCCGGCATCATCTCCTCGATCATGCGGTCGAAGGCCAAGGCCCGCCCCGTTCGTCCCGAGAGGAGCGCCCCGGCGCGTATCTCCATGACCTTGCCCTCGAGCGCTGGATCGCCGATGGCCAGGGTCAGGGTCGGGTCGGGCTTGTCCGCGGAGGGAACCGCCTTCTCCTGAGCCGCCATCGCTTGAGCCTGGGGCAGCGCCGACGCGACCGCCGCGGACAAGAGGAGGACGCCGCCGGCAAGCATCCTGGAATACTTCCTGCGTGTCTCGGGTCGCGATGGGGCCATGGCATCCTCCGTCGGGGGATTCCCCCGTATCATACCCGCGCTCTTTCCGGACTGTCAACGCATGGGGGAAACGCACAGAAACATGTAACTCCGGTACGTGTCCCCCTTCCTTGTGTTTCGGGGACTGGGGACTGCCCCCGAAAGCGTCGCCCCTTTTAGGGGGACAAGCCAATGGATTTCGCGACAGAAAATCGCTAGAATCGGAGGCCGGACTCGGGCCCTAGCATGAGCGAAGACGCGACGGGAGAAAACATGGCGGAAAGCGACCGGACGACCCCCGAGACCAAGAAGACGATCCGCACCTTTGCCGCCGCCTCGTTCCTCAACGACATGGGCTCGGACATCATCTATCCCATCTGGCCGCTCTTCGTCACCCAGGTCCTCAAAGCCAACATGGCCGCCCTGGGCTTCCTCGACGGCTTGGGCGAGGCCATCGTCTCCCTGTCGCAGGCCGCGTCCGGCTACTGGTCGGACCGGATCCGCAAGCGCAAGGTCTTCGTCTGGATCGGCTACCTCTGCGGGGCCGCGTCGCGCCTCGGGTACGCCGCGTCGTCGATCTGGCAGCACCTCATCCCCTTCCGCGTCCTCGACCGGGCCGGCAAGATCCGCAGCGCCCCGCGGGACGCCATCATCGCCGACGTCTCGACCGACGCCGACCGCGGCCGCCACTTCGGCCTGCTCCGGGCCATGGACAACTTTGGGGCCGTGGCCGGCATCCTCATCGCCATCACCCTCTTCAAGGTTCTCGGCTACCGGCTGCTCTTCGCCCTGGCCGCCATCCCCTCGGTCGTCGGGGCGCTGCTCATCCTCAGGACCATCAAGGAGCCCAGGGAACCGTCGGGGCGCGTCTTCAAGGGATTCACGCTCCGGGACGTCGACCGCAACCTGGTCCTTTACATCGTGCTCAACGGCGTCTTCGCCCTGGGGGCCTTCTCCTACTCGTTCCTTCTCCTCGACGCCAAGGCGGCCGGCTTCGAGACCGGGTTCATCCCCGTCCTCTACCTGGTCTATTCGGTCGCCGCGGCCCTCCTCTCCTACCCCTTCGGGCGCCTGTCGGACCGGATCGGCCGCAAGCCGGTCCTGTACATGGCCTTCGGGGCCTGGGCCGCCGTGTGCGCGGGCGTGGCCCTGACCGACAGCCTGCCGGCCGTGGCTTCCCTCTTCGTCCTCTTCGGCGTCCACAAGGCCGCCCTCGAGCCGGTCCAGAAGACGATCGCCGCCGAGCTCGCGCCGAAAGACTACAGGGCCTCGGTCCTGGGAGGGTTCCAGATGGTCGTCGGGCTGGCCGCCCTGCCGGCCTCGCTCGTCGCCGGGCTGCTCTGGGACAAGCTGGGCCGGCCGGTCCCCTTCATGGTCTCGCTGGGATTGACGGCGGTCGCCGCGGTGCTGCTCTTATTCGTTAGAGAAACGAGGACATCGAGGCCCTAAGGGGCCGCGCCCCAGGCCCGGCTCAGTCTTCCTCTTCGGGCTTGACCCGCCCTTCCTTGACCGCATCGGCGATGATCTTCTGCTGGATGTGCGCGGGCGCTTCCTCGTAGTGGCTGAACTCCATGAGGAACGAGCCGCGGCCGCCGGTGATCGAGGTCAGGGTCGGCTCGAAGTCGAGCATCTCCGACATCGGCACCTGGGCCTTGAGGACGCGCATGGTCCCCTTCTGCTCCATGCCCTGGACCCGGCCGCGCCGCCCGTTGAGGTTGCCCATGATGTCGCCCATGTAGGCCTCGGGCGTGTAGACCTCGACGTTCATGACCGGCTCGAGCAGGGTCGGCTTGGCCTCGCGGATGCCCTTCTTGTAGGCCTTGCTGGCCGCGATCTTGAAGGCGATGTCGGACGAGTCGACGTCGTGGTAGGACCCGTCGTAGAGGATAGCCTTGAAGTCGACCGTCGGGTAGCCGGCCAGTACGCCCTTCTTGCGGGCCTCCTGGAGCCCCTTCTCGACCGAGGGGATGAAGTTGCGCGGGATGGCCCCGCCGAAGATCTTGTCCTCGAACTCGAAGTCCTGGCCGCGCGGCAGGGGCTCGAACTTGATCCAGGTGTCGCCGAACTGGCCGCGCCCGCCGGTCTGCTTCTTGTGACGGCCCTGGACGTCGGACCTGCCCTTGATCGTCTCGAGATAGGAGATCTTGGGCGGCTTGAGGTCGACATCGACGTTGAAGCGCTTCTTCAGCCGCTCGGTGATGATGCGGACGTGGAGCTCGCCGTTGCCGGAGATGAGGAGCTGCGAGGTGTTGGGATCGCGCTCGATGAGGACGGTCGGGTCCTCCTCGATGATGCGGTGGGTGGCCTGGGAGATCCTGTCCTCGTCGGCCCGGGTCTTGGGCTCGATGGCGAAGGAGATCGAAGGCAGGGGGAACTTGATCGGGGCCAAGGCGATTCCCGACCCCTTGGCCGAGAGCGTGTCGCCGGTCGCCGTGACCTTGAGCTTGGCCGTGGCCACGATGTCGCCGGCCTTGGCCTGCCCGGCCGCGACCTGCTCCTTGCCCTGGAGGTAGAACAGCCCGCCGAGCTTCTCATCGGTGTCACGGGTGGCGTTCGCGACGGTTCCGTCGGGATTGATCCGGCCAGAATAGACCCGCATCAGGGAGATGCGGCCGGTGTAGGG
>DSDX01000256.1 GCA_011048485.1 Candidatus Aminicenantota bacterium
CGTTCGAGGTGTAGGGCCGGAGGGTCAGACTGGATATGAGGTGTTGGACGTCCCGCGCTGCGGACGGCTCGCGCGAGGCGATGACCAGGGCCGTCGGATATCCGGCGGCCACCTCCTTGGCGAAACTGGGCCCGGACAGAACGGCCAGCCGCGGCCTGACATGGGGCCTGAACACTTCCTCCATGACCTGGCTCATGCGCATGAGCGTCCGCTTGTCAAAGCCCTTGGTCAGGCTGACCACGATCTGCCGCCGCCGCAGGACGGAGCCGATCTTGAGGTAGACCGACCGGCAGAACTGGGACGGAACGGCGATGAAAACGACCTCACCGAAGGCCGCCGACTCGCGGATGTCGCCGCTGAAACCCACGTTCTCCGGAAAACGGAAGCCCGGCAGGAAGGCCGTGTTCTCGCGCTTGGCGGCCGCCTCCGCGAGGATGTCGTCCTCGCGGATCCACAGCAGGGTGGGGACTCCGATCGATCCGAGATACCTGGCGAACGCCGAGCCCCAACTCCCGCCGCCGATCACAGACGCTCTCAAGGCGATCCTCCTCCGAGTCTTCGTTCCGTACCGGCGAGAAGCCGCCGAATATTCGCGCCGTGCCTCAGAATGATAAGGGCGGCGATGGCCAGGGCGACGGCCGCTTCAGCCGGGAGCCCGCCGGCCGCCAGGTGGATGAGGGGGAAGGCCAGCGAGGCCAGGATCGAAGCCAGGGACACGAAGCGGGTCAGACCAATGACGATCAGGAACACCGCCAAGCAGGCCAGGCAAGGGATCCAGGCGATCGCCGCGAAGACGCCCAAGGCCGTGGCCACGCCCTTGCCTCCGCGGAACCCGATCGAAAAAGGGAAACAATGCCCGACGACCGCGAGGAAACCGCAGCCGGCGGCGAAGATCGGATCATCGAACCATCGCGAGGCCAGGACGACGGGCAGGAACCCTTTGGCGATGTCGACGGCCGCGACCGGCAGGGCGACCTTCCATCCCTTGAGCCGCAGGACGTTGGTCGCGCCCGTGCTCCCGCTTCCGAACTCGCGGACATCCTTCTTGGCGAACATCCGGACCAGCAGGTAGCCGGTCGGGATCGAGCCGAGCAGATAGGAAACCGCCGCGACCAGGACCTTCATGTCAGGCGGGCCTCGTTGACGATCCTATACTCGGCTCCCTCGGGGCGGAGGATGCTCTCGAACAGCGCCATGGAACGGACGGTCATGTCCCCGAGCGGCCTGTCCCGATGCCGGCCGAGCTCCGCCACCACCCCGGCGATCCCTTTCGGCCCCTTGACCCGGCCCAGCGTCAGATGGGGCATAAAAGCCCGATCGTCGGGCTTAAAGCCCTCGCCGGCGAGGGCGCGGTCGAGATCGGCCTGCAGGTCCATGAGCTCGGGCTCGGCGGCGAAACCGACCCACAGGACGCGCGGCCTCCGCTCGTCCGGGAAGGCGCCGGTCCCCGCGAGGCGGAGAGCGAACGGCCGTCGTCCGCGGGCGACCTCGGACATGAGAGGCCCGATCCGGGCCACCCGATCTTTCTCCACGGGCCCGAGGAACTTGAGAGTCAGGTGCATGCCCGCCGGCCTGACCCAGCGGATGTCGGCCCGTTCGGACCTGAGACTTCGGACGAGGGCCTGGATCGCCTCTTTTAGGCCGGGATCGAGGTCGATGGCGATAAAAGCTCTCATAGCCGCGTCCGGGCCTTATTATAGGTCCTTTCCGGGGCCGGGGTAAGGACTTTTCTGACCAGATCCAAGGCCTTCTGGGACGATTGGAACTTGACCTGGGCCCGGCCGCCCAGGAAGAGGTTCCTCGTGACCGTCGTGCCGCGTTCCCGGGCCAGGGCGACGAAGACGAGTCCGACGGGCTTGCGCGCGGTCCCGCCGCCGGGGCCGGCCACGCCCGTGACGGCGACACCGATGTCGGCGCCGGCCGTGTCGCGTATGCCCCGGGCCATGGCCCTGGCCACGGCCGCGCTGACGGCCCCATGACGGTCGATAAGGGCCGCCGGGACACCCAGACGCCGGGTCTTGGACAGATCGCCATAAACGACGGCCGATTCCAAGAAATAGTCCGAGCTGCCCGGGACCTCGGTCAGCCTGTGGCCGATGAGCCCTCCGGTGCAGGATTCGGCGCAGGCGACGGTCAAGCCGCGGGCCTTGAGCAGGGACCCGACGACAGCCTCGAGTGGCTCCCCCGTCCGGGAGTAGACCCAGGGGCCGAGAATGCGGACGATCCCTTCCTCGACCCGGTCGAGCAACGCCTCCGCGGCAGTCCGCGGCCCGGCGCCAGCGTAGGTCAGGCGGATCGCGAGGTCGCCCGGGCAGGCCAGCGTGGTCACGTTCACGGCCGGCGGCAAGGCGTCGTAGACGGGCTTCAGGCGAGTCTCCATCGCCGATTCGCCCAGACCGGTCAGCCTGATCTCGCGCCGGGCCGAAAAACCCCGGCCGAGCCCGGCCAGCCGCGGCCCCACCTCGTTTTCGAACATCGGAAGGGCCTCGCGCGGCGGCCCCGGGAGGAGCGCGATCCTGTGACGGCCCGTTTCGAGCCACAGACCCGGAGCCGTGCCGTTGGGGTTGTCGAGGACCTCGGCGCCTTCGATGACGTAGCACTGCTTGAGGTTCGAGGCCGACATGGGCAGCCCCCGGCTTTTGAACCTGGCCCGGATGCGTTCGCGGATCGATCTGCGGAAGACGAGCCTGCGCCCTAGGACCGCGGCCAGCGTCTCCCGGGTCCGGTCGTCCTCGGTGGGGCCGAGGCCGCCCATGCAGAGGACGATCCGGGCCCGGCCGAGCGCCGTCTTGAGGGCCCGGGCCAGATCGGGTTCGTCGTCGCCGACGATGGTCTTGAAGGAAACCTCGAGCCCCCGGGCGTTCAGGCCTTCGGTCAGGCGCAGGGAATTCGTGTCCTGGAAGCTCGGCGTCAAGAGCTCGGAGCCGACGGCGATGATCTCGACCTTCATGGTCCTCCGGTTCTCAGACGATGAGCAGGAGCAGGCGCGCGACGACGGCGGCCGCGAGACCGGCGCCGACGTCGTCGGCCATGATCCCCAGGCCGCCCGGGAGGTTCTCGAGCGACCGGATGGGCCAGGGCTTGATGATATCAAAAAAACGGAAGAGGGCGAAGGCCAGGCCCACCGGAAGCCATCCGGCGGGCAGGAAAGCCAGGGCGACGAGCTGGCCGCAGACCTCGTCGATGACGACCCGGCCGGGGTCGGGGTGTCCGAGATCGGCGGCCATCCGCCCCGCGGCGGCCGCCCCGGCAACGAACAGGCCGGCGACAAGGAGGACATAGAGGGGCCAGGACAGCCCGTGAAGCGCCCCTTTGTAGCCGAGCGCGGCGACCGCGCTGGCCGCCGTGCCGGGGGCGAGGGGGATGGATCCGATGCCGAAGAAGGTGGCCGCGATCCGGTCGAGCGCCTTCATGGAACCAGACTCCCCCCGAGATCGTAGTCGCCGGCCACGTTGATCTCCACTCGAACCAGGGCCGACGGAGGTTCGGCCGCTCCGGGCGGCAGGCTGAAACGGATGATCCCGTCGACCTCGGGCGCCTGGAACCGCCCCCGGCCGATCCAAACCCCGGGTGATGACGCGTCCAGCCCCTCGACGAGAACCTCGACGGTCCGTCCCCTCCGGGCCAGGTTGCGGGCCCGCGAAATGCCGGACTGAACGGCCATGATCTCGCGACGGCGCTCTTCCTTCTCCTCGGCGGACACCGTATCGGGCCGACGGCCCGCAGCCGTTCCTGCTTCCGATGAATAGGCGAAGACCCCCAGATGGTCGAAGCGGGCCTCTTCGACGAAGCGCCGGAGGGCCCTGAAGGCCCGTTTCCCCTCGCCCGGAAAGCCGACGATGAGCGAGGTCCGCAGGACGGCCTCGGGAAGCCGGGTCCTGATGCGTTCGATCAGGCGGAGGGCCCGGCCCGCGTCCCCGCCCCGGCCCATTCTTCGAAGGACGCCGGGATCGGCGTGCTGGAAGGGGATGTCGAAATAGCGGCAGATCCTCGGATGGGCCATGGCTTCGAGGAGGGCCGGCGAGATCTCGCCGGGATAGCCGTAGAGGAAACGGATCCAGGCAAGGCCGGGCACGCCGGCCAGGCGCTGGAGGAGGCGGGCCAGGCCGTCCCGGACGCCCCTGTCCCGTCCGTACCAAGTCGTATCGTGGGAGACGAGGTCGATCTCCTTGACGC
>DSDX01000381.1 GCA_011048485.1 Candidatus Aminicenantota bacterium
GCTCCGGCCGGGACTGCCAATGGAGCGTCCCGACGAGGCCCGTCGCGAGGAGCCCCAGGGAGAGCTGTTCGCAGGTCGCCTCCTCGCGCCGGAAATAGATCCCGCCCGCTTCGAAGAGGCGCACCCCTTCGAGCCCCCGGTTGAGGTTCCGGGCGGCGTTCTCGAGAAGGCCGGGCAGGAGCGTCGTGCGCATGATCGAGGCCCGGGCGGAGATAGGGTTCTGGATGGCCACCGGAGCGCGGCCGCTGGCCGCGATGGCCTCCTTGTCCGGGTCGGCGAAGCTCCAATTGACGGCCTCGTCGAAACCCTGGCCGGCCAGGGTCTCCCGGATCCGGGCCAGCCGCTCTCTCTTCCGGTTGACATCCAGGGGGAACGAGTCGACGGGCGTGACCTGGGCCGGGATGCGGTCGTAGCCGTAGAAGCGGGCGACCTCCTCGACGAGGTCGGCCTCCTCGGCGACATCCACGCGGAACGTCGGGACCCTGGCCTTCCAGGCGGTTTTGCGGACGGCCTCGACCTGGAACCCGAGCCTCTCCAGAAGGTCCACGACGAACGGGGCGGGCACCTCGACGCCGAGGAGCGCCTTGACGCGGCCGAGCCTCAGCCGCACCGTCCGCGGCCTGGGAGGCCGGGGGAAGCGATCGATCAGGCCTTTCGTGGCCCGCCCGCCCATCCGGGTGAGGAGAGAGGCCGCCATCAGGGCGGCCCGGGGCGCGAAGCCGATGTCGGCGCCCCGCTCGAAACGGTAGGAGGCGTCGGTCGCGAGGCCCAGCGCCTTGGCGGTCTTGCGGATCGTGACGGGAGCGAAGTTGGCGCTTTCGATGAAGACGTCGCGGGTCGACGCGGTGATGCCCGAGGCCTGGCCGCCGATGATGCCGGCCAGCGCGACCGGCTTGGACTCGTCGGCGATGACGAGCATGCCCCGCGACAAGGTCAGAGCCCGGCCGTCGAGGTCGATGAGCGTCTCGCACTTCGCGGCCCTGCGGACGACGATGCGGCCGCCCCCGATCCGGCCGAGATCGAAGGTGTGGATGGGCTGGGCCGTGGCGAAGAGGATGTAGTTCGAGACGTCGACGACGTTGTTGATCGGGCGCAGGCCCACGGCCTCGAGGCGGCGCCGGAGCCAGTCCGGGGACGGTCCGACAGCGACGTTTCGGACGACCAGTCCGCAGTAGCGCGGGCAGAGGGCCTCGGCCTCGATCGTGACGTCGGCGGCGTCCGCCGTGGCTTCGTCGAGCTCCTCGACGGGCCACGCCTTGTCGAGGAGCGGCCGTCCCAACATGGCCCCGATCTCGCGGGCCACGCCGAGGTGGCCGAGGGTGTCCGGCCGGTTAGCGTAGGTCTCGAGGTCGAGGACGAGGTCGCCGTCCCTCTCCTCGACCGTTTCGGGGACGAGGCCGATCATGGTCAGCCGGTCGACGAGCTCCGCCCGCTCCAGGTCGACGTCGACGTACTCGCGGATCCAGCCCAGGCTGATCTTCATAGGTCCCCGAATTGCCTGAGGAACCTCAGGTCGTTCTCGTAGAAGTAGCGCATCTCCGGGATGCCGAAGGCCAGCATGGCCGTGCGGTCGATGCCCAGGCCGAAGGCCCACCCGGAGTATCTCTCCGGGTCGATGTCGACGTTCGCGAGGACCCGGGGGTGGACCATGCCCGAGCCCAGGATCTCTTTCCAGCCCGTCCCGCCGCAGACGCGGCATCCCGGGTCCCCCCCCGAGCAGACGAGGCACTCGATATCGACCTCGGCCGAGGGCTCGGTGAAGGGGAAGAAGCTGGGGCGGAACCGGACCTTGACCGTCTCGCCGAAGAGGGCCCGGAGGAAATGGACGAGCGTGCCCTTGAGGTGGGCGAAGGTCACGCCCTCGTCGACGACCAGGCCCTCGACCTGCAGGAACATGGGCAGGTGGGTCGGGTCGGGCGTCTCGTGGCGGAAGACGCGGCCGGGGCAGATGATGCGGATGGGCGGCCTCGACCTCTCCATGACCCGGACCTGGACGGGCGACGTATGGGTCCTGAGGAGCAGGTCGCCCTTGATGAACAGGGTGTCCCACTGGTCGCGGGCCGGATGGTGGGGCGGGAAATTGAGGGCCCCGAAGTTATAGTAGTCGGTCTCGATCTCCGGTCCATCCTCGATGGTGTAGCCCATGGCCAGGAAGATCCGCTCGATCTTCTCCTCGAAGATGGTCAGCGGGTGGATGGCCCCGACATAGCGCTTGCGGCCGGGAAGGGTCAGGTCTTCGTCCGAATGGATGACGGTCGCGCCGGCCGTGACTGACGATGTGCCTGTGACACGGCCGGCAGCGTACTTGGCGCCAGGAATGGCCTTTTCGCCCAGGTCCCTTAGCCTGGCCTGGACGAACGACTTGAACTCGTTCAGGAGCCGCCCGGCCTCCCTCCGGTCCTCGGGCGGAACGGACCTCAGGTCCTCGAAGAGGAGCGTGACATGGCCCTTCTTGCGGCCCAGGAAGGCCGTCCGGAGCTCCTCGAGCGACTTGGCGTCGCCGATCTCGCGAGCGGACTCCTCGAACGTCTTCCGGAGGCCGTCGATCCGGTCCTTCAGGCTGGCCATCGGCGGAGCTAGGCCGCGGGCGTTTTCGTCATCCGGACCAGGTGGGCGAAGGTCTCCGGGGCGTTGACGGCCAGGTCGGCCAGGATCTTGCGGTCGAGGCCGATGCCCAGGCCCTTGAGGCCGCTGATGAAGCGGCTGTAGGACGTGCCGTTGGCCACGGCCCCGGCCTTGATGCGGACGATCCAAAGGCTGCGGAAGTCCCGCTTCCTGGTCCTCCGGTCGCGATAGGCGTAGAGCAGGGACTTCTCCACGGCCTCCTTGGCCGTCCGGTAGTTGCGGCTCTTGGCGCCGAAATAGCCCTTGGCCCGGCCGAGGACCTTGCGGCGGCGGTCGCTTCTCTTGGTGCTGCGTTTGACGCGTGGCATGGGGATCTCCTTGGGGGCGCCGACGGTCAGGCGTCGTAGGGAAGCATGGCCTTAAGGGCCTTGCGGTCGGCCGGACTGGCCTCGACCATCTTGCCCAGCCGGCGCTTGCGCTTGGACGCCTTCTTGGTCAGGATATGGCTCTTATTCGCTTGGGCGTGAAGGAGCTTTTTCTTGGCCGTGACCTTGATCCGTTTTTGGGCTCCCTTGTGGGTTCTTAGCTTTGGCATCTTTTCCTCCTGACTTCATGGGGACGAGCAGGGCTGACACGGCCCAGTCGAGCTTCCGGGCCGAACCGTCCTGGGTCGCCAGGTCCTTGAGGTCGCCGAGGACCCGGCCCAGGATCTGGTGTCCGAGTTCCGGTTTCTGCTTCTCGCGGCCGCGCAGCATGACGGTGATCTTGACCTTGTTGCCTTCCCCCAGGAAGCGCTTGACGTGTTTCATCTTGAAATCGTAGTCGTGGACGCTGATCTTGGGGCGGAACTTGATCTCCTTGATCTGGATCTGCTTCTGGTGCTTCTTGGCCTCATGGTCCTTCTTGCGCTGTTCGTACAGGAACTTGCCGTAGTCCGTGATCTTGCAGACGGGGGGCTCGGCGTTGGGCGCGATCTCGACCAGGTCGAGGCCGCGGTCCTTGGCCAGCTGCACGGCCTGGCTCACGGGCATGACGCCCAGGGCCTGGCGGTCCTCGTCGATGACCCGGACTTCGCGCGCCTGGATCATCTCGTTGATCCGGTGCGGCTTGGCTCTGGCGACCACAGGATAGAAACGGTGTCTTCTGAAAATGGCGGACCCTCCTCTAGAAATTCACGCTGAGGCTCTTGCGGCGATCGAGCTCTTGGGCTGTCTCGATAAAGCGGGCGACCTCGACTTCGCCCTTGTCCCCTTGGCCGTGGACGCGCAGGGAGGCGGTGCCGCGCTCGACCTCCCTGTCGCCGACGACCAGGATGAGCGGGACCTTTTCGACCTCGGCCTGCCTGATCTTCTTGCCGACCTTCTCGCGGCTGAGGTCGACGGAGGAGCGCAGGCCGGCGGCCCGGAGCCGGTCGTCGAGCGACCTGGCGTAGTCTTCGTGGCGCTCGGCGATCGGCAGGACGACGACCTGGACCGGCGCCAGCCACACCGGGAAACTTCCGTTGTAGTGCTCGACGAGGACGCCGAAGAAGCGCTCGATCGAGCCGAGCAGGGCCCGGTGGACCATGTAAGGGCGATGCTCCTTGCCGTCCTCGCCGACGTAGGTCA
>DSDX01000353.1 GCA_011048485.1 Candidatus Aminicenantota bacterium
GACGACGTCCTCGCGGTTGCCGCGCAGGGCCGAGCCGCGGGCCGTGTGGGTCGCCAGCGGGCCCTTATTCTCGATGACGGCCGAGACCTCGACGATCCTGTACTTGCCCTTGGTCCCGCCCTTTTTTATTGTGACCCGGCCGCTCGCGTCGGCCGCGGCCGTCGCCTCCCGGGCGCTGTCGGACCTGTAGAGGACGCGGGCCTTGGCCTCCGTGACGACGACGTCGGGGAGCAGCCCGGCCCGGAACATCTCGAACCGGTAGTGCTTGTCGCACACCCCGACGAGCGGCTCGCCGGGCCAAGCGTTGGACGCGTAGCCCGGCCGCCAGCCGCCGATCTCGCCCTCGCCGAGCTCGGGGTGCTTGAACGGCTTCCAGTCGAGGAACAGCTTGCCGCCGTAGCGCTCGTCCTGGAACTTGAGCAGGGCCCGCTCGAGGGCGACCCGCGCGCCGGGACCCTCTTCTCGGCCCGCTCCCTCGCCCGCGCCCGGGCCGCCTCCCGCTTCCATCGCCTCCATCGCCTCGCGCAGCCCGGGCATGTCCGCGAGCGGGTTCCACAGCTCCGTCGTGATGGACCAGATCCCGAGCTGGAGGAAGTCCCAGTCGGTTGTCATGCCGAAGCCGTAGCGCCTGTCGTTGACCTCGTCGTAGCTGACCCGCCAGCCGCGCGGCAGCTCGTATCCACGGGCGATCGCGTACTTGTTCTTCGAGGTCTGGCGCAGCTCTTCCCGGAGCTCGGGGATGCGGGCCGGGTCCTTCCAGGCCTCGGGCACCTCCTCGCCGATGATCTCCAGGTACTTCTTGCCCATGACGAAGTCGAGGACGGCCACGTCGCGCGGATCGAGCCGGGTGTGCGGCGCCGTGCCCAGGGGCCTGAAGGTAAAGCCGCCGGAGGTGTGATAGAACTGGGCCATGAAGATGTTGGGGTGGGTGACGAAGAACTCGGCCAGGGCCCGGGACTCCGGCGCCGAGGTCGGGTAGTCGCCCGAACCGCCGGCGAAGCCCTGGTCGTTCCACCAGCCCTCGGGGAAGTTGCGGTTGAGATCGATGCCCGCCTCGGGGTCCTCGCCGCGGCGCTTGTCGCCGTCGTTGTCCTTGTCCTCCGTGACCACCGACCAGCGCGGCTTGTCCGTCCGGTCGTTGGGGCGAAGCCGGACCATGACGCGGGGATCGGCGTCGTCCGCGACATAGCCCCCTCGCGGGTCCTTGTAGCGGAACTGGGTGATGACCCCGTCGCCGTTGAGGTCGTCGGGCCCGTCCTCGTTGGTTTTGCCGTCGCCGTCGTCGTCCCGGCGCATGCTGTTCTGGCGCTGCGAGAGGCCCTTCTCGACGCTGTTGAAGACGCCGTCGGGATTGACGATGGGGCAGATGTAGAAGGTCTTGCCGTCGACGAGGGCGGTCGTCTCTTTGTCGACGCCGTAGCCCGAGACAAGCTTGTCGATGGTGTAGAGGCAGACCTCGGTCCCCGTGAATTCATTGCCGTGGGTCGAGCCGCAGATCCAGTGCCCCGGCTTGCCCAGATAGGGCTTCATCGGCGCGATGTTGTCGACGCGTTCCGAACGCGGATTGCGGAGAGGGACGTGGGCGTCGACGGTCGTCCCGGTCCTCATGTTCGTGACCACGAGGACGTGGATGGGCCGGCCTATGTCGCTCTTGCCGATCTCGAGCAGGGCCGTGATCGCGGGATAGGCGGCGGCCACATCCTTGAGGTACTTCACGGTCGCCGCGTAGCCGTGGTAGGCGTCGAACGAGATCGGCACCTTCGAAGCGGCGGGCGCGGAACCGGCCGGCGCCGGGGCCGCGAAGGCCAGGGCGGCCGCACAGGCGACGGCGAGCGCCGGCACAATGAAGCGTTTGAAGCAAAGGGCAGAACGAGTGGACATCGCGAGACCTCCTTGTCGTCGGCGGACAAGCCTCACTATAACCCAAAAATGGGGGACACAATACCTATTCACCTATTTTTAAGAGAGGGTCAGATCTACTTTTTTCGAAAAAAAGTAGATCTGACCCTCTCCTGAGGTGGCGGCGAGGGATGGTGCCTTGCGGATCCCGGTCCGTGGCCTATCCCGAGCCAAGTCGAAGAGAGGGACCATCCGAGAATGGGCGAAGAACCTGCATTGAGGTTATCTTGTTGATTTGTTACTCGTTTCCAGCGCCCAATTCGATTGACACCCGGACATCATGCCCCTATAATGCCTCGATAGGAAGGAGTCGCCATGGTCAAAGCCCGCCCGGCCACGCTCACCCTCGCAGGCCTCAATCTCCCGCGCGTCCTCAGCTTCCTCGCCGGGGCGGGCATGATCACGGCCTCGGTCATGACCATCGATCATTTCTTCAAGGCCAACTACCCCAAGACGATCTTCGCCGGCGCGTTCTGCGACATCAGCGCCTTCTTCAACTGCGACAGCTCGGCCTTCTCGGAGATCTCCCAGATCATGGGCGTGCCGCTCGGCTTCTTCGGCCTGTTCATGGGGCTTCTCATCGTCCTGGGCGCGGTCTTCCCGTCGGAGGCTTTCGAGCGGACCAACAAGTCCCTCTCGCTGCTTAATTTTCTCGGCGTCATCGCCCTTCTCGGCTACTCCGTTTTCATCCTCGACAGCCTGTGCCTCCTCTGCTCGGGCTACTACCTCTTCTCGATCTTCAATTTCATCCTTTTCGCCGTCTACGGCATCGATCGCGACACCCGCAACCCGCTCAAGCGCTGGGTACGGCCGTCGCCCAAGCTCATCCTCGTCTTCGCCCTGGCCGCCGCGGCCGGCGCCTACGGCATGATCGAGTATCACGACGCCCGCAAGCAAGCCCAGACGGGCACGGCCGTCAACATCGTCAAGCAGTACTACGAGCTGCCCCAGGTCCCCTGGCCGAGCGTCATCTCGCCCCTTTGGACGGCCAGATCGACCGAGGCCTTCGAGGACGCGCCCATCCGGATCGTCGAGTACGGCGACCTCCTTTGTTCCGACTGCCTCTACCTCAACGGGCAGCTCGAGCGCCTCAAGGAGGATTTCAAGGGCAAGATCAACATCGCTTTCCAGTTCTTCCCCCTCGAGGGCCTGTGCAACGACGTCGTCCCGCGCAAGGCCAATCTCCACCCCGGGGCCTGCGAGCTCTCCTACATCGCGGCCTACGACCCGTCGAAGTTCAAGGCCATCCACGACGAGGTCTGGGCCAACTTCCGGGCCGCCCGCGATCCCGAGTGGCGCCGCGAGCTGGCCAAGAAGTACGGCGTCGAGGCGGCCTACGACGACCCCGCGGTCAGGGAGACCATCCGGGCCCAGGTCGAGACGGGCAAGGAATACGAGCGGACCTCGAGCGAGCACCCCTACGGCATCCGCTCGACCCCGACCCTGATCATCAACAACCGGATGATCATCGGGACGCTCCCCTACGAGCATCTCAAGGCCATCTTCCAGGCCCTGGTCGAGGAGCACGAGGGCGGCCCCAAGTCGTTCCTGGAGAACTGGGTCCCGCCCGTCAAGAAAAAATAGGGGGACACAATACCTATTCCCCAATTTTCCTTGCGTATCCACGGATCGAGGCGGCACTCAGATGCAAGGCCCGAAGGGTGAAGTTACACTCATAAGTTCTGCAAACCGCGAGAACGAAGCAGCTGGGGCCGGATCGGTTCGCCCGGAGGGTCAAAACGCCGCATTAAGGGCGCGCTGGAGAAAAACGGCCGCGGGCCGGATCGCCGCGGCGGCGCTCGCGCTGTCCTGCGCTCTCGTAATTCCGAGCGGATCGGCCCAGGGCTCGTCACGGCCGCGAGGAACCCCTCTCTCTTTCCCCAATCCCGCTGCGCTCGCCCGGTCGGCGTTCCCTGGCGGCGAGGGACCGGTCCCGCACGGCCGCGAGGCCCAGGAACGGACGATCGACCTCAGCGACGTCGAGAGCGCCCTCGACTACAGGACCGACGAGCCCGACCTCCCCGCCTTCCTCGGCAACGAAGCCGTGGCGCTCGAGCGGGCCCTGGCCGGGTTCCTGCGTTCCTCGGGAACGGCCCTCAGGCCGGACGGCCGCCTGGGCCTGATGGCCCGATGGGCCCGCCGGCACCTGGGCCCCGGCAACACCCTGCCCCCGCAGAGCGCCTTCGACGTCCTGGCCCGCCGTCTCGGGCTGGCCGAACCGATCCCCCACCTCGTCGTGGTCGAGGCCTCGGGCGCGCCC
>DSDX01000182.1 GCA_011048485.1 Candidatus Aminicenantota bacterium
ATCGACCTGGTCATCTTCCGCGAGAACACCGAGGGCATGTACGCCGGGGTCGAGTTCCTGCCCCTGCCCGAGGCCGTCCGGGAGGCCCTCCTGGTCAACCCCAAGATGAAGCGCTTCAAGGACATCCCGGCCGCCGAGATCGCGGTCTCGACCCGTATCGTGACTAAGTCCGCCTGCGCCCGCATCGTCCGGGCGGCCTTCGAGTTCGCCCGCAAGCACGGCCGCAAGTCGGTGACTCTGATCGAGAAGCCCAACGTGCTGCGCGAGACCGGCGGGCTGATGCTCGACACGGCCCGCGAGGTCGCCAAGGGCTATCCCGACATCAAGTTCTGGGACGCCAACGTCGACGCCATCTGCATGTGGCTGCTCAAGAACCCCTACGACTACGACGTTCTCGTGGCCGAGAACCTCTTCGGCGACATCATCTCGGACCTGGCCGCCCAGCTCGTCGGCGGGCTCGGGTTCGCCTGCAGCGGCAACATCGGCGACACCTACGGGGTCTTCGAGCCGACCCATGGCTCGGCCCCGAAATACGCCGGCATGTACAAAGTCAATCCCATCGCCACGATCCTGGCGGCCAAGATGATGCTCGACTGGATCGGCGAGACGGCCAAGGGCGCGGCGGTCGAGGCCGCCGTCGCCGAGGTCATCAAGGAAGGCCGGGCGCGGACCTACGACCTGGGCGGCAGCGCCTCCAGCCTCGATGTCGGGCGGGCCGTCGCCGCCAAGCTCTAGACGGAAGGTGATGCTCGTCCTCGCGGTCGACACGACGACGCCGAGCGGCTCCGTGGCCCTCCTCGAGGACGGGACGCTCCTCGGCGAGGCCGACGTCGAGTCGGCCGCGACCCATTCGGCCCGCCTGTTCCGCTCGATCGATTTTCTCCTCGCCGCGCTTGGCCGGGACGTCCGGGACATCGAGGCCTTCGCCGTGGCCGCGGGGCCCGGCTCGTTCACGGGCATCCGGATCGGCATCGCCGCGGTCAAGTCGCTCGCCTTCGCCTCCGGCCGGCCGATCGCGCCGGTGTCCACGCTCGAGGCCCTGGCGGCCAAGCTCGTCGCGAAGGGGGCCCGCTTGGTCTGCCCCCTTCTCGACGCCCGGAAGGGCGAGATCTACGCCGGCCTTTTCGAGGCCCGCGCGGGCGGCCTCGTCGAGGCCGTCCCTCAGGGCGCCTATGATCCCGGGGAGTTCTTCGCCCGGCTGCCGAAGCGACGCGTTATCGCCTTCGCCGGGAGCGGGCTCGACGCGTGCCGGGGGAGGCTCCCCGGCCCGGTCAGGGCCAGGGCCAGGTTCCCCAACCGGTCCCCGTTCATCGCCGCCGAGGTCGGCCGGATCGGGACCGGCCTCATCGGCGCCGGCCTGGGCGTCGAGGCGGCGTCCCTCGCCCCCCTCTATTTCCGCCGGTCCCAGGCCGAGGAGACATGCCGGACCTGATCGAGGGCAAAGAACGCTATTTCATCCGGCGGATGAGGGAGGCCGACCTCGCCGCCGTCCGTGAGATCGAGGTCCTGTCATTTTCCAATCCCTGGAGCGTCAACACGTTCCGCGGCGAGATCCAGAACACCGGGGTCTCGTTCCCCTTGGTCGTGGTCAGCCGGCCGGACGAGGAGGTCGTGGCCTACATCATCTTCTGGCACATCCGGGAGGACGTCCAGGTCAACAACATCGCCGTCCACCCCGGCCGCCGCGGGCTCGGGCTCGCCGAGGCCATGATGCGCTACGTCATCGCCAAGACCCGGGCCGCCGGGGCCGGGTTCATGACGCTCGAGGTCCGGCGCTCGAACGCGCCGGCCCTGGCCCTCTATCAAAAGCTGGGCTTCGAGGTCTTGGGCACGCGGAAGAACTACTACACCAAGCCGGACGAGGACGCCTTGGTCTTGGCCCTGGTCCTCGATCAGTAGTCGACGCGAACGAGCGTCAAGCCCTTGGCCGCGGCCGTCGGCCCGGCCCGCGAGCGGTCGCGGCTCCGGAAGATCCCCTCGATCTCCCCGGGCGCGATCCGCCCGCGCCCGACCTCGAGCAGGGTCCCGACGATCGTCCGGACCATGTAACGGAGGAACCCTCCCGCCTCGATCGTGTAGACGATCTCGTTGCCCGACCGTCGCAGCTCCGAACGGGTGACGGCGCGGACGGGCGAGCGGTCGCGGTTCGAGGCGAAGGCGGAGAAATCGTCCGACCGGGCGAAGAGCCGGGCCGCCTCGCGCATCTTGCCGAGGCGCAGGGGATAGGGCCAGTGGAGGACGAAGCGGCGGTCGAGCGGGCTCGGCTGAGGGGCGTGGACGATGCGATAGCGGTACTGCTTGGAGCGGGCCGACCGGCGGGCGTGGAAATCCGGCGGCGCCTGGACGAGCGAGAAGACCCGGACATCGTCGGGCAGGACGGCGTTCAAGGCCCGCAAGAGGACCTTGTCGGCCAGCTTGAAGGAACCCCGGAAACTCGCGGCCTGGCCCAAGGCGTGGACGCCCGCGTCCGTCCGGCCGGCGCCGTGGACGACCGTCCTCTTGCCCGTGATCCCGCGGAGGGCCTCCTCGAGGGCGCCCTGGACGGTCCGTCCGCCGGGCTGGCGCTGCCAGCCGAGGAAGTCCGTGCCGTCGTAGCCCAGGACGATCTTGTAGTTCTTCATTCCCTCAGGCCCTCGAGGGCCAGCCGGACCGCTCGCTCGGGTGTCTCCGCCGGTTCGACGCCCTTGATGTCCCAGGTCCCGATGCCGACGACCCTCTTGCCGTGGATCCTGCCATAGGCGATCTCGGAGAGCGTCCCGTATTCGCCGTCCACGGCGATGACCGCGTCGGCGTTCATGACCACGAGGGCGTTGCGGGTGTAGCCGAGACCGGTCGCGACCGGAACGTCGACCCAGGCGTTGGCGTCGGCCGGCGAGCCGCCCGGGAGGATGCCGATCACGAGACCGCCCTCCGCGTGGGCGCCCCGGCTGGCCGCCTCCATGACGCCGCCCAGCCCGCCGCAGACGACGACGGCGCCGGCCCGGGCGATGAGGCGGCCGACTTCAAAGGCGATGTCCGCGGCCTGCCGGCCCGGGCGGCTGCCGCCGATGACGGCGACGCGGATCCTCTTACGGACATTGTCCATGGGCGTCCTCGCGGGGGCGAATTCGGTCCCCATTCTACCACAGCGGGCGGGCCGGGAGCGCGGGGCCGGAAGCCGGCCGGGGCGTCTCCCGCGCCGCCGGCTTCCTCGCCCCTCAAGCCGCGGCGGGCTTGATGGCGCGGGTCCGTTGGGGCATAATAGCCACGCCGGGTCGAGGACCGCATGCCGTTCATCAATTACGCGACCAAGTCGATCGCCATCAAGATCGTCTACTACGGCCCCGGCCTGAGCGGCAAGACGACCAACCTCCGCTACATCTACTACAAGCTGGACAGCGCCTCCCGCGGCGAGCTCGTCTGCCTCGAGACGGAGACCGACCGGACCTACTTCTTCGATCTCCTGCCCATCCGCGCGGGCATGATCGGCGACTTCAAGGTCCACTTCCAGCTCATGTCCGCGGCGGGCCAGGTCTTCTACGAAGCCTCGCGCAAGAGCGTCCTCCGCGGCGCGGACGGCATCATCTTCGTCGCCGATTCGCAGATCCCTCTCCTGGACGCCAACCTGGAGAGCTTCGACGGGCTGCGCCGCAACTGTCTCCAGAACGACGTCGACCTGATGAAGATCCCGCTCGTGTTCCAGTACAACAAGAGGGACCTCAGCTACCTCATCCCGGTCGAGACGTTCAACAACCTCCTCAATCCCCGCCATCAGCCCTGGGTCGAGGCCGTAGCCGTCAACGGCATCGGGGTCTTCGAGGCCCTGAGGGAGATCTCCAAGCTGACCGTCCCGGCGGCTAGGGACAAGATCTTCGGACCCAGGCCTCGCGCGGCCGGATCGGACGCGCCGGTCCCGGAGCCCGCCCCGCCGGGGGCGACCCTCCCGGAACAGGCCCCGGCCGGGGACCCGGAGCCCCATCGCCGGCCGACCGGCCCGACGACCCGGGTTCTGCTCAAGTCCCGCAAGGAGATCGAGGCCGAGCTCGAGCGGCTGTCCAAGCAATATATCGGCAAATAGGCCGTCCGGGCTGAGAGTGATCGGCCGGCCCGTTCGTCTTCTCTAACGGGCCCATGCTGGTCAGGATCACGAGCGCCGCTC
>DSDX01000053.1 GCA_011048485.1 Candidatus Aminicenantota bacterium
GAACATCGCCCTGGCCGTGGTCATCGTGGCCTTCATGAACGTCGTCGGCACCGACGTCCCGGAATACCTGGACGCGGAGCCGGTCATCGGCTGGATCGAGCCCGGCTCCCCGGCTGAGGCGGCCGGCCTCAGGATCGACGACGAGATCGTCCGCATCGCGGGCCGCGAGGTCGGGACCTGGTCGGACGTCCAGATGGCCGTCGGCACCCGGCCCGACCGGCTCATCCGGGTCGAGGTCCGGAGGGACGGCGAGGTCCTGCCCTTCGACCTGCGGACGGAATCGGTCAGCCGGTACCAGATGGGCTACGCCGGCTTCCAGGCCAAGATCCTGACCCAGCTTGACATGGTCCTGGACAAGTCGCCCGCGGAGAAGGCCGGCCTCGAGGCCGGGGACGTCATCCTGGCCATCGACGGCGCGCCTATCTACTTCTACCAATTCCTCGACACCGTCCAGCGGAGCGCCGGACAAGAGCTCCTCTTCACCGTCGCGAGGAACGGCGAGACCCTGCAGTTCCCTGTGACGCCCCGCCAAGAGGGCGAGGTCGGCAAGATCGGGGTCATGCAGGTCCCCAAGTCGGTTGTCAAGAAATTCGCCTTCTTCGCCGCCGTCGGTCAAGCGGTCCAGGAGAACCTGAACAACGCCTTCCTGGTCATCACCTTCATCCGTGACCTCTTCACGGGGGAGGCTTCGACGCGCCAGCTCGGCGGCCCCCTCGAGATCGCGAATTTCTCCTACGCGGCCTTCCAGATGGGCTGGATGGCGCTGCTGTCCTGGATCGCGCTCATTAGCCTGCAGCTCGGCATCCTCAATCTCTTCCCCATCCCGGTCCTGGACGGCGGCCAGATCTTCGTCCTGGTCATCGAGTCGATCGTCCGGCGCGACCTTGGGCCCAAGGCCCGGCAGGTCTGGATGACGATCGGCTTCGTCATCTTCGTCTTCCTGATCGCCTTCGTCATCCTCAACGATTTCGTCAAGAGGCTCCCGAACGGCTGGGGCAGCCTGGTGCCGTTCTAGGGCGGGGGAGGAGGGCGAGATGTTCCCGCGGCGGACGACGCGTCAGATCAGGATCGGCGGCGTGGCCGTCGGCGGAGGCGCGCCGATCTCCATCCAGGCCATGACCAAGACCGACACGCGCGACGTCCGGGCCACCGCGGCCCAGATCCGCCGCCTGGAGCGAGCGGGGGCGGAGATCGTGCGTCTGGCCGTCCCCGACCGGGCCGCGGCGGCCGCCCTGAGAGAGATCAAGCGGCGGGCCCGGGTCCCTCTCGTCGCCGACATCCACTTCGACCATCGCCTGGCCCTGGCCGCGCTCGATGCGGGCGTCGACGGCCTGCGTCTCAACCCCGGCAACATCGGCTCGGCCGCGAAGGTCCGCGAGGTCGCCCGGGCGGCGGGAGAAAAGGGCGTCCCCATCCGGATCGGGGTCAATTCCGGTTCGCTCGAGAAGGACGTCCTGGCCCGGGCGGGCGGGCCGACCGCGGGGGCCATGGTCGAGAGCGCCCTGCGGCACATCCGGATCCTCGAGGACCTGGATTTCAGACTCATCAAGGTCTCGCTCAAGGCCTCTGACGTCCCCCGGACGCTCGAGGCCTACCGGTCGCTCGCGGCCGAGGTCGACTATCCTTTCCACGCCGGGATCACCGAGGCCGGGCGGCTCCTGGCCGGGAGCGTCAAATCCTCGGCCGGCCTGGCCCTGCTCCTGGCCGAGGGGCTGGCCGACACGGTCCGGGTGTCCCTGACGGCGCCGCCGGAGCGGGAGGTCTTCGTCGCCCGCCAGATCCTTCAGGCCCTGGGGCTGGGCCGGCCCGGGCCGGTCTTTGTCTCCTGCCCGACCTGCGGACGGTGCGAGGTCGACCTGATGCCGGTGGCCGCCAAGGTCGAGAAAGCGGTCCTGGCGCTGGACGCGCCGATCACGGTGGCGGTCATGGGCTGCACCGTCAACGGGCCCGGAGAGGCCAAGGAGGCCGACATCGGGCTGGCCTGCGGGCGGGGGAGCGGGGTCATCTTCAAGAAGGGACGCGTGCTGAGGAAGGTCGCGGCGTCGAGGATGGCCGACGAACTCATCGCCGAGGTCCTCAATCTCGCTTCCGACCCCCGTCGCTGATTTCCGATCTTTTGGACTCTTCGCTGCACTCGGGTCTGGCTGAAGATCATCACGCGAACGGCAGGAAGTCCCGCGAGGCGGCGAGGGTTATCGTCCCAAGGCCCCCGTGCTGGAAGGGGGACCCGCCGCAGGCGGGGGAAACCGTATAAGAAGGTTTCCGGGGTGCGGGGGCAAGGGACGATAACCGAGCACAGCCGAGAAGGGACTTCCCTCGACTTGAATGACGGGAGCGAAATCGCGGGTGTGAAAAAAACGGGGGAAGGGAGCGATCGGTCGCTCCCTTCCCCCGTATTGCGGTCAGATTCGAAGGTGCACGTGGGGCCGAGCCGCGCGCTCAGTCACCCCTTTCCGTCTTTTTCTCCGTGATGATGCCGACGATCTCGATGCCTGCCCCGCGAATGATGTCGATGAGGTCTACGATGTTGCCGTATTCGAGGTCCTGGTCCGCTTTGAGATAGAGCGTCTTGTCGGCGACGGTCAGAAAGGCCTCTTCGAGCGCGTTCTGCAAGGTCTCCATCGTCACCTTGTCCTGGTTGACATAAAGGAGGAAACCCTTGGGGTCGCGCGCGTCCTTCTTGATGGCCAGGACGACGTCCGGGTTCTCCGGCATGTTGGCGGTGAACTGGGCGTTCGGAAGCCTGACGTCGACGCCCTTCTGGATGAGGGGCGTCACGATCATGAAGATGATGAGAAGGACGAGCAGGACGTCACAGAGAGGGACGACATTGGGCTCCGATCTCATTTCTTCTTTGCCGCTTGTCGATACTGAGAATCCCATAGTATGCCTCTCTTCGATCCGGCCCCGAAGGACCGGACATAACGTTCCTTAGCGGGCTTCGCCGGTCTTGATGAAGAAGTCCACGACCTGGGATGACGTATTGGACATCTCCGCGTCGTAGATCTCGATCCTCGAATTGAGCGTGTTGAAGACCCACAGGGCCAGGACCGCGACGCCGATGCCGACGGCCGTGGTGATGAGGGCCTCGGCGATGCCGCCGGCGACGGCCCCGATGCCGCCCGAGCCAGTCAGCTGCATGCCGCGGAACGCGTTGATGATGCCGAAGATCGTGCCGAACAGCCCGATGAAGGGGGACGACGTGGCGATCGTGGCCAGGATCGGCAGGCCCCGCCGGAGCTCCTGGCTGAACAAGGTCTTGGCGCGCTCGCTGCCGCGGGACGCCGTTTCGATCTGCTCATCGAACCCCAGCTTGGCGTCCTTGCCCTCGATGTAGGCCTGGATGCCGGCCGAGGTCACGCGGGCCAGGTGGCTGCCCTTGTAATCCTTCTTGCTGGACAGGCTGAGGGCGTCCTTGAGGTTGCCGCTCTTCAGCAGGTCCGCGAGCTTGGGCGCGATTTCGCGGGACTTCCTCTTAGCCCTGGCGAAGACGAGCAGCCGCTCGATGAACATGTAGATCGTGATGACGGACAGCGCGATCAGGATGATCGCGACGGTCTTGGCCACGGCTCCCATGGCCGCCCACATTTCGAGAAGACCGAATTGCATGGGTTATACCTCCTGTAAGATATCAGAAGCCATTGACTGACTTATGGTTGGCTACTTCAACTGGAATCGGACGGTCACGGTGAAGACGACCGGCCGGGGCCGGCCGTTGATGATCATCGGCTCGTAGACCCACTGCCGGACCGCGTCGATGGCCGCCTGGTCGAGCAGCGGGATCGACCGCAGCACCTTGACGCTGGTCACCCGCCCATACACGTCCGTCGTCGCCTCGACGATGACGATGCCCTCGACCCGGGCCTGGCGGGCGATCTCCGGATACACCGGCGCCACCTCCCGCACCAGCTTCGGCGGTTTGACGTCGCCGATGGCCCGCACCGGCGCCTCGACCTCGCCGACCACGCCGCCCAGCACGCCGCCCACGACGCCGCCCAGCACGCCCCCGACGACGCCGCCCTCGACGCCGCCCTCGACTCCGCCCTCAATGCCGATGTCCGAGAGGGTCTCCTCGGCGATCTCCTCGGGGATCTCGACCGGGGCCACGAGCCGACCGGGCTCGAC
>DSDX01000408.1 GCA_011048485.1 Candidatus Aminicenantota bacterium
CAAGGACAGCGCGGCGGCGGCGATCACTCTCGTGCGGTTCTTCATGGCCTGGGCCTCCTGGATTGGAGTTTTTCTATTGGACCCGCGACACGACGTAGGTGCGGCCGGGATCCGTCTTGAACTCGATCACCCCGGAGTCTGGGGCGGAACCATAGATCGGCTCGTTCAACGACGTGACGTGCATCCTTGCGGGAATCCGGATACGGCACGGCCCGCCGATCGTGGACAGGATGGTCGCCCGTGAGAGCCTCCCGTTCAGCCATTTCAGGCCGATCTCGAATCCGCCCCGGGCCCGCAGGCCCCGAACCTCGCCCTTGCGCCACACGTCCGGAAGCGCGGGCAGGAATTCGATCTCCCCGTTCTGCGACTGGAGGAGCATCTCGGCGACGGCCGCGCTGAAGCCGAGGGCGCCGTCCACCTGAAGGGCGTTGGCGCAAATAGAGAAAAGGCTCGCGGTCGTGTAATTGTTCATGGCGTAGCGGAGGTTCTCTAAGGCCCTGGCGGCGTCGCCGAGGCGGGCCCAGCAGGCCGCCTTCCAGGCCGACGACCAGCCGTTGCCCGTAAGCCCCCTCTGCTCCAGGACGACCTTGGCCGCGGGGACCGCCCCGCCGATATGGCGCTTCGAGATCTCCCGGCCCGGGAACAGGCCCCATAGCCCCGAGATGTGGCGATGGCTCTTCTCCGTCTCGTCCCAGTCCTCGAGCCATTCCTGGAGGTTGCCCTTGCGGCCGATGCGCATCGGGGCCAGCTTGGCCCGGGCCTCGATCACGCGGCGCCGGAGCTCCTCGTCAACGCCCAGGACGCGGGCCGCCTCGGCGACGTCCGCGAAGAGCTCGCTCAGGATGCGCGTATCGATGGTCGAGCCGGCGCAGATCGTGGTCGTCGTCAGGAAGGTCGTGATCTCGTCGAAAAAGGGCTTTTGCCCCGGCACGGAGGGGAAGTTCTCCGGCGAAGTCGAGGGGTTGGTGACCAGCCATCCGTAGGTCGGGTGGGGCACGAGAAAATCGAGGAAGAACTCGGCGCTGCCCTTGAGGAGGGGGTATGCATCCTTCAGGAAGGACTTGTCGCCGGTGAAAAGGTAATGCTCCCAGAGATGCGTCGCCAGCCAGGCCCCGCCGGTCGTGAACGCCCCCCAGCTCGGCCCGTCCATCGGCGCGGCGACGCGCCAGAGATCCGTATTCTGGTGGAAGACCCAGCCCCGGGCCCCGTAGTGCTCGCGGGCCACGTCACTCCCCTGATCGCTGAGCTCCCGGATCATCCGGAAGAGCGGTTCGGCGCACTCGGCCAAATTGCCGACCTCGGCCGGCCAGTAGTTCATCTCGGTGTTGATGTTGGTCGTGTATTTCGAATCCCAGGGCGGGTTCATCTTGTCGTTCCAAAGACCCTGGAGGTTGGCCGGCTGGGTGCCCGGCCTGGACGAGGAGATAAGGAGATAGCGGCCGAACTGGAGGACAAGGCCCGCCAGGGCCGGATCGTTCGTCCCGTCGAAGGCCTTGATGCGCTCCGCCGTGGGCAGGTCCGAGGCCGGACCGGACGGCAGTGAGATCTCGACCCGCCGGAAGAGCCGCCGGTGCTCGCGGAGGTGGGCCTCGAGAAGCGCCTCGAACGGCTTTCCTGCCGCCCCGTCGATCGAAGCCGAGACCCGCGCGGCGGGATCGCCGGAAACATCCTTATAACTGACGAAGTTCGTAGCCGCGGCCACGAGCAGGGTCACGGCATCGGCGCCGGTGATGACGAGCTCGTCCTCCCCGACCATCATCGCGCCGCCCTCCGGCAGGCCCTTGAGCCGGGCCTCATAGCGGAGCCTGCCTTCGATGCCCAGGTAATCGGCCGACTTGCCCCGGAGGACCAGGCCGTCAGGCGGAGCGCCGTCCATTCGGAAGTAATCGGTGGCGTAGTTCGAATGGGCCTCGTTGCGCTCGCCCCGCAGCTGGGCCCGTAACGAGACCCGGCCCGGGCGATCGGCCGCGATGCGGACGACAAGGACTTGGTCGACGGGACTGGCGAAGACCTGGCGCGTGTAGCGGACGCCGCCCGCCGTGTAGGAGGTGGCATCAACGGCCGCGTCGAGGTCGAGCTCGTGCCGGTAATCCGCGATCTCGCCGGCATCCGGAAAGCCCAGGACCAGGTTTCCGAGCGACTGGTATTTCTGCTGCTCGATCGGGTAGCCCATGAGCCGGCGGCCGAACAGGACATGGGCCTGTTTGAGCCTGCCTTCGAACACCAGCCGTCGGACCTCCGGCAGGGCTTCGGCCCCACCCTTGACCGTCGTCGTATACGGCCCGCCGGTCCAGTACGTGTCTTCGTTGAGCTGGATCCGCTCTTCGTCGGTCCGGCCGAAGACCATGGCCCCGAGACGGCCGTTGCCCACGGGATGGGCGTTCTCCCACTTGTCGGCCGGTCCAGGCGCCCAAACGGTCGTGGCGGGGTCCCGGGCCGGCTCGGCCCGGGCGGGAACGAGACTCGCCGCGCCGGCCGCGGCGCATAGAAATAGGGCCAGGCAGCCCGCCCAGCGTCGGATACGTGAATGCGGGCTGGTCTTGGCCGGGGCTGGTATCCTCACGTCCCGTTCATTCGGCGGGTTCGGTGATCGACGGGTAATACCGGCGGACGAAGCGCTCCTGGACCTCGAACGACCAGTGGATGTCGCGGACGTGGTTGGCCGCGTCCAGGCTCCGGCCGGCCCGCAGGAGGTCGATGAGCGTTTGGTGCTCGCCGATCGAGACCTCTTCCCACTCCTTGACGAAGCCCTTGCTCCGGGGGAAGTCGTAGAGCCTTTTCTTCAGGGTGTTGACGATCTTGACCAGGCCGGCGTTGCCGCAGAGCGAGAGGAAGACGTTGTGAAAAGCCAGGTTCCTGTCGTAATAGGCGTCGAAGTCGTCCTCGCCGATGGCCTTGGCCATGGCCTCGTTGAGGGAGGCCATGCGGTCAAGGTCGGCCGCCGTCATCCGGTCGAAGGCCTTGAGCAGGGCCATGCTCTCGAGCGCGCCGATGATCTCGTAGGAGTTCCGGATGTCCTGCTCCGTGAGGGCTTTGACGACGACCATGCGCCGGGGCAGGATGGTGACGAAATCCTCCATCTCCAGCTGGAGCAGGGCGTCGCGGAGAGGGGTCTTGCTGACGCCGAGCTTCTTCGACGTCTCCTCCATGTCGATGGCCGATCCCGGCAGGATGCCGCCGCGCCTCATCTGCTCGCGGAGATACTCGTAGACCTGTTCCTTGAGGGACTTGACGTTGAGGATCGGCTTGCCGTCCATGTTCATCCTTGCATGGCTCTCAGGACAATGGCCCGCTCAAGAATATTCAATCCATAGACCCCGTGTCAACTCGTGCGTTTGGGAAATTCGCCCGATGCGGGGGCCTTGTTATCGGCTTGGTCCGGCCGATCGCCCGCCGTCGTTCCCTCCCGGATTGGAAAATCGGCCTGGGAGAGTTAGAATGCCCCCCGAGGAGGCGCCGATGGAGCCGAGGCCCCCGGTCCGGTACGTCACGACGGCGGAAACCCGCGCCGCCCTGTCCATGCCCGAGGCCATCAGGGCGGTCTCCGCGGCCCTCGTCGAGTTCTCCGCCGGGCGGACGGTCATCCCGGCGAGGACATGCCTGGAGGTCCCGGGGCTGCGGACGACGGCCCTGATCATGCCCGCCTTCCTCCCCGGTCCGAAGCTCCTCGGGCTCAAGCTCATCTCGCTCTGCGAAGACAATCCGGCCCGCGGCCTGCCGCTGGCCCAGGCCCTGACCGTCGTCATGGACGCCGAACGGGGAACGCCGCTGGCGGTCCTGGAGGCCGGTCATCTCACCGCGGTCCGGACGGGGGCGGCCTCGGGCGCCGCGACCGCCGCGCTGGCCCGCCCCGACGCCCGTGTGGCCGCCGTCTTCGGCGCTGGCGTCCAGGGCCGGACCCAGCTCGAGGCCGTCGCCGCCGTGCGACCGCTCCGCAAAGCCTTCATCGTCGACGTCGACTCCCGGGCAGCGGCCGCCTTCGCCGAGGAGATGGGCCGGGCCCTCGGCCTGGAGATCGAGCCGGCGGTGGCCGCGGCGGCGGTCCGCGACGCCAACATCGTCTCGACGGCGACGACGGCGCCGGAACCCGTCTTCCGCGACGCCGACCTCAAGCCC
>DSDX01000230.1 GCA_011048485.1 Candidatus Aminicenantota bacterium
AGCTTCTACAACGCCCTCTCTAGCGGCGCCCAGGCGGAGGGCGGCGGCTACGGCCCGCCCTTCCGCGAGCGCGTCCGCCTCGTCTCGTTCTCCAAGATCGAGGCCCAGGGCGATCGGGCCGAGATCGTGGCCGAGCTCGCCTGGGAGTCGGACGGACGCCCGGTCCTCGACGAACGGCGCGCTCTCATCGTCCAAAGCCTCGGGGCGGGGGAGTACCTGCTCGACCTGACCTGGACGCTCACGGCCGCGTCGGGCGATGTCGCCTTCGTCAGCGACGACGTCCACTACGCCTGGCCTTACCTCAGGCTCGCCACGGTCTGGAACGGGGAGCACGGCGGCAGGATCGTCTCCGACACGGGAGCGACCGGCCAGGAGTCCACCAACATGAAGCCGGCCCTCTGGATCGATTACTCGAACACGGTCGAGGGCGTCGCCGAGGGTGTGGCCGTTTTCCAATGGCCCGACGGGCGCGAGCACAGCTGGCTGACCCGCGAATACGGCTGCTTCGGCCCCCGCCGTCCCGACGACCGGAGCGGCCGGCCCTTCACCTTGACCCGGGGCGAGACGATCTCCCAGCGTGTCGGCGTCCTCGTCCACAGGGGCGACGTCGAGTCCGGCCGGGTCAGGGAGCGCTACGACCAGTACCTCCGGGACGCCCGCTAGGATCCCCAAGGAAGAATCCCCCTGCGGCCCTGCCAACCCCGGGACCTGACCGTCCGTCTAAGGGGGTGAAAGCCGGAGATGGACCCTATGGACGAAAGCGCGATCATCGAAGGGATGGCCCGGGGCGAAGAACGGGCCTTCCGCGAGCTGGTTGAGCGCTATAAGAAGAAGGTCTATTACCTGTCCCTGGACATGGCCGGGAACCCGGTCGACGCCGAGGACATCTCGCAGGAGGTCTTCCTCAAGGTCTACCGCTCGTTCGCGACCTTCCGCCGGGGGGCCAAGCTCGGTTCCTGGCTCTACCGGGTGACCTACAACGCCGCGATCGATCACCTCAGGCGCAAGGGCGCGGCGCCCGAGCCCGTCGCCGACGAGGTCCTCGAGCTTCGGAGCCAGGACGGCGCCGGGCTGCCCCGGAGCCGCGCCGCCGACCCCGTCGCGGCGGCCGAGGAGAGCGAGCTCCAGGCCCGCATCGCCAAGGCCCTGGAGAAGGTCTCGCCCCAGGAGAGGGCCGTTTTCCTCCTCCGCCACAACGAGGACCTCATGCTCAAGGACATCGCCGAGACGCTTGGCCTGTCCATCGGGTCGGTCAAGAGCTATCTCTTCCGGGCCGTCCGCAAGCTCCAGAAGGAGCTATGCGGCGCGGCCCCCGTCGCCGGCTTGGAGGCCCCCCATGAATGATTGCCGCATGACGAAGGAACGAATGATCCTGGCGCTCTACGGCGAGCTCGACCCGGCGGAGAAGGAGCGTCTCGACGCCCACCTCCGGTCCTGCCCGGATTGCGCCTCCGAATACGCCTCGCTCGAGGCCGCCCTCCGGCTCATGGACAGGCGGGAGAGGCCCGACCCCGGCCCGGCCTTCTGGGAGGGCTATTGGGACCGGCTGTCCAAGCGGATGCTGTGGGAATCGATCGAGAACGGCCGCCGGCCCTCACCGGCCGGCCGCCTCGCGCGGGCCTTTTCGCGCCTGCCCCGGTGGTCGCTCCAGGCCGCGGCCGCGGCGGCGCTCCTGCTCGTCGGCATCCTGGTCGGCGGGCGGCTCATCCCCCGGCCGGGCGCCCCGGGCCCGGAAACCGCGGCCGCCGGCCCCTCCTCCGCGATCGCGGCCCCGTCGCCCGCCGTCGTCCAAGCCGAGAACTTCATCGACCGGTCGAAAGTCCTGCTGCTCGGCCTGGTCAATTTCGACCCCGCCGTCGAGGACGCCTACGCCCTCGATCTGGCGCGGACAAAGGCCGTCTCCCGCGAGCTCCTGACCGAGGCCGCGGATGTCCGCCGGGGGCTGAGCCAGCCCGGGCAGAGGAGACTCCGCGATCTCGTCGCCGAGCTCGAGGTCATCATGCTGCAGATCGCCAACCTCGAATCGGGCCAGGATCTCGAAGGGGTCGAACTGGTCAAGCAGGGCGTCGACAGCAAGAGCCTTTTCCTCAAGATCGATCTCGACCGCATGTCGCGGGCGGGCGGCGGGGCCGCGCTGCCCCCGGCTCCCGGCGGCGTGGGGTCGTCCAATAAAAGCCGTGTCTGAAGGAGAACGAACATGAACACCATCATGAAGATCATCGCAAGCGCCATCATCGCCCTCGGCCTGACCGCCGGGCTGGCGGCCGGGGCCATCGTCCCGGCCGAGGATCCGGCCGGGCAGGAGAGGGACGCCGTCGCCTACAAACAGGCCTACGCCTTCGTCCTCGAAGAGCGATGGGCGGGCGCCAAGGCGGCCATGGACGATCTCGTCCGGGCCTTCCCGAAGAGCGCCTGGGTCGACGACGCCCGTTTCTGGTCCTGCTACTCCCAGGAGAAGCTCGGCCAGGCGGCCGAGGCTGCGTTCAAGTGCTATCAGAAGTTCGTCGACGAATACCCGCACAGCGACTGGGCCGATGACGCCAAGTCCAACATGATCCGTCTGGCCCAGGGGCTGGCCAAGGCCGGCAAAACCGAGTATCAGACGATCATCAGGTCCTACCAGCAGGAAGACGAGGACGAGATCCGGATGACCGCCCTCTTCGCCCTCCAGGACATCGGCGACGAGGCCGCGGTCGACACGATCCTCGACCTTTACGACAAGGCCGGGAGCGCCAGGCTCAAGCGCCAGATCGTGTTCATGCTCGGCGACATCGAATCCCCCGAGGCCCTGAACAAGCTCCGCGAGATCGCCTTGGGCGAGCCGGACGAGGAGATCCGCCGGGCCGCTCTTTTCGCCGTCGGTGACCGCGGCGGCGACGAGGCTGTCGATATGCTGAAGGACATCCTGGCCTCGGACGCCTCGGCCGACCTCAGGCGCCACGCTCTCCACGCCCTGGCCGATACGGGAGAGCCGGAGCTGGCCGCCCTCTACACCCGGATCGCCCTGAGCGATCCCGACAAGGAGATGGGCCGCGTCGCCGCCTTCGCCCTTCAGGAGATCGAGGGTGAGGAGGCGACCCGAGGCCTGCAAAGGATCCTGAAAGAATCCAAGGACAGGGAGATCCGCCAGGCCGCCCTCTTCGCGCTCACGGACCGTGACGACGCCGCCTCCTTCGGGCTGCTCAAGGAGATCGCCCTCGACGGGAGCGACAAGGACCTGGCCCGCGTGGCCCTGCTCCAGATCGGCGAATCCGACAGCCCCGAAGCGACGGCCGTCTTGAAACAGGTCCTGGCCTCGGCCAAGGACGACGAGCTCAAGAGGTTCGCCCTGATGGCCCTGGCCGAGCGGGGCGCCGACGAGGCCCTGGACGTCCTTCTCCAGACCGCTCTGACGAGCACGGACGACGACATGGCCCAGATGGCCGTCTTCGCCCTCTCCGAGCTCGAAAGCGGCGCCGGCAGGGAAGCCCTGAAGCAGGTGATGAAGAGCGCCAAGTCCCCGCAGGCCAGACGGGCCGTGCTCATGGTCATCTCCGGCGAGGAGGGCGGCGCTCCCGTCGAGGTGCTCATCGAGGTCCTCAAGTCGGCCGATGCCGACGCCGGTCTCAAGCACCAGGCCATCTTCGGCCTCGGCGAGAGCAAGAGCGACGAGGCCGTCCCCGTTCTGCTCGAGATCGCCAAGGGCCAGGACTCGAGGCTCGCCCGGGCGGCCGTCATGGCCCTCGGCGAGATCGGGACGGACAAGGCCAAGGCGGCGCTTCTGGAGGTCCTGGAGAAGAGGGCCCCGGCGCCGGGCGCCTGAGAGTAGAGGGAAGGAACCATGCGTAAAGCCTGCTGGGTCCTGATCTCGGTCATCGCCGTGGCCGGCCTTCTTATGGCCGGGTCTGGGGAGCGCGTCCGGCCGCCGTCCCAGGTCCTCGACAAGTCGAACGAATCCGGCGATTTGGCGGCGAAACTCGAACGGGCCCTGGCCGACGCTTCCAAGACGGCAGCAGGGCGCGCCTTTTGGGTCGGCTACGCGATCGACCGTCTCATGGCGGAGGGCTCTCATATCGGCAGTTTCCGGAGCGGCCGGGGCGAGCGCGACTTGACCATCGC
>DSDX01000113.1 GCA_011048485.1 Candidatus Aminicenantota bacterium
GATGTATAGCACGATAAAATGGGGGACACAATACCTATTCACCTATTTCGAGGGTCATCGCCCGGCTCCGGGGGGATGGACCTATTGGCAGAGGGCGCCCGGCGGTCAATTCCGGGGCCATCCGGCCGACTAAATTGTTGATCCTGTTGAAAGGAGTTGTTATGAAGAAGATTGTCGCCGTTTTGGCTGTTCTCCTGGTCGCCGGCGTGGGCGTCTCCACGGCCCAGGTCCTGCCCGGCAAGTTCGAGCTGGGCACGTCGATCTGCTATTACAACCTCAAGTTCGACGACGCCGAGAGCGAGGCTCTGAATTACCTGTCCATCCCCATCCGCTTCGGCTGGACGTTCTGGCAGGGTCTCGAGATCGAGCCCGAGGTCCAGCTGTTCGTCCCCATGGGCGACACCGGCGGGGACACGGCTTACTTCCTGCAGGGCAAGCTCCTCTATAACTTCAGCCTGGGCGGGAACGTCGTGCCCTTCATCGGCGGCGGGGCCGGCATCGGCAACGGGATACCCGTCTTCGGCATCGTCGAGGGCGGCTCCGACATCAAGACCTTCGCCTTCACGGGCCTCGTCGGCTTGAAGCTCCGCATCGGCAACTCGGCCGCACTCCGGATCGAGTACCGGTTCAACCGCTTCAGCTGGGAAGACGAGTTCTCGATCGACAAGGACTGGGGCAACTGGCACAACGTCCTGGTCGGCGTCTCGATCTTCCTGTAAGCGCGGCCGGTCACTCCGAAGGCTCACTTTTAGAAGTTCTTCTCCCGATTCCGGGACCGGCTCCCGAGCCAAGCCGGAGAGAGAACTCCCTCGGATCGGTACGCTTGACAGGCTGTCGCACATTCCTTATCATATACACATATTCTTACACATATCGCGAGGGCCCATGAAGCGCACGAACATCCTCCTGACCGAAAGCCAGCATAAAGCCATCAAGGCCTACGCCAAGCGGGAAGGCAAAACCCTTGGCCGGATGGTTCGCGAGGCGCTCGATCATGCCTATCGAAAGAAGGATCCGCTCGAACAGCGCAAGGAAACCGCGGTCGCGGCCTACCGGGAGGGCTTCATCAGCTTGGGCAAGCTCGCGGAGGTTCTGGGCCTGGACCCGGTCAGCGCCCGGATCTACTTGAAGGAATCGGGAATTCCTCTGCTCGTCCAAAGCCTGGCTGAGGCCCAGAGCGATGCCGAGAACATCTGACATCGTTCTCGATACCTGTGTCATCTCCAATTTCGCCCACGGCGGCGCGCTGGCCGTCCTCGAAGGCCTGCCTTATGCCAAGATCCATATCACGGACATCGTGTCTCTCGAGATCACGAGAGGGATCCAGTGCGGGCGGGCTCTTCTCGAAGCGGTCCCGCAAGCCGTCCGGGCCGGCTGGCTCAGACAGACCGGGCTCAAAGCGGGCCGGGAGAAGGCCCTGTTCGAGGCCCTTTCGGGTTCATGCGGCCTAGGCGAAGCCTCGAGCTTGGCTGTCGCCAAGGCCCGCCGTTTCATCCTGGCCAGCGATGATCGAATGGCCCGGACCGAAGCCGCCGGCCTGGGCATTCGCTTGACTGGAACCTTGGGGATCCTGGCCGGGGCCGTCCGGAGCGGGGTCTGCGATCCGGGGGCGGCCGACACCTATCTCGCGAGGATGATCGAAGCGGGATTCTTCTCGCCCGCCCGCTCGGTCCGCGAGGTCCTCGGCGATAGCCTTTAAGCGCGACGACCCCGGACCCCCAAAACGCTAGATAAGATGTATCAAAAATGAACATATAGATGATTATATATGGCTAGAATGAAAACATTTTTTTGCCAACGACGTCTCCGTTTCCTCCCCCCTCCTCCGACTCAATTGTTGACGGAACTTGGAGAAAACGCTAGGATAAAGTTTCCGCTCGAATGAGGATGAAGGAGAGACAGACAGTGAGGACGCCGAGCATCTCGATCTGTGCCGCCTTGATCGCCGCGATCGGACTCATGGCCGGATGCCAGGCGACGGCCACGAGCGATATCTACCCCGATCCCATCATCGTCAACCACGAGTCCATCAACCTGGCCGCGATCCCCACCAACTGGATCGACCAGGCCAAGGCGACGCTCCACATCGCCTACGGGCACACTTCGCACGGCAGCCAGATAACGACCGGCATGACCGGGCTCGCTTCCTGGCAGGGGCCCTACTACGCCTGGAACAACGGCGGCGTCGACGGCGCGCTCGACCTCCGGGACTTCAACGGCGACTTCGGGCACCTGGGCATCGCCGACGATCTTGGCGACCCGAACCGAACCGCCTGGGAGCAGGCCACCCGCCAGTTCCTCGACGCGCACCCGGAGGTCAACGTCATCGTCTGGTCCTGGTGCAGCCAGGTCGACGGGACCGAGGCCCAGATCCAGCAGTATCTCGACCTCATGAACGGGCTCGAGCACGACTATCGCGGCGTCAAGTTCGTCTATATGACCGGCCACACCGACGGCTCTCCGCCCTCCGGGAACGTGCCGGCCCGCAACCAGCAGATCCGCGATTACTGTCTCGCCAACAACAAAATCCTCTACGATTTCGCCGACATCGAGAGTTACGACCCCGACGCCGACTATTACGGGGACAAGCTGGTCAACGACGCCTGCTACTACGACAGCGACGGCAACAGCACCCGGGACCGGAACTGGGCCGTCGACTGGCAGAACGCCCATCCGGGCGAGTGGTACAACTGCGCCTCGGCCCACTCCCAGCCGCTCAACGCCAACATGAAGGCCTACGCGGCCTGGCACCTCTGGGCGCGGCTCGCGGGCTGGAACGGCCGTTAGGCCGCTCGCCCGGGCCGGATAGTGTTTTTCCCCTGATCTTTCTTGCCCGGCTTGCGGGCGCCTAGCGGACCATCGCCGCGCCGTTCTATCTGTCCGCCAACGCCTCCCGTATGCGCGCCGGCGTCATCGGCAGCGTGTCCAGGCGCGCGCCGATGGCGTCGTGGACCGCGTTGGCGATGAGCGCCCCCATGACCGTGATGGCCGGCTCGCCGCATCCCTGCGGGGCCAGGTCCGGATTCTCGACCAGGACGGTCTCGATCTTGGGCTGCCAGGAGAACCGCGGCACCTCGTAGGTGTCGTAGTTCTCGGTCAGGACCCGGCCGTTCTTGAACTCGATCTCCTCGCTGAAGCAGTAGCCGAGTCCCATGACGACGCAGCCTTCGATCTGCATGCGCGTGCCCTCGGGGTTGATGATCTCGCCCTCGTCCTGAGCGCAGACGACCCGCAGGACGCGCACGGTCCCCCTCGCCAAGTCGACCTCGACCTCGGCCATGGCCGCGACGTAGGTGTTGAGGTAGTCCGTGATGGCCAGGCCGTAGCCGCGGCCGGAGGGGGCCTTGGCGAAGGCGCGGCCGAACGCGTCGGCGGCGGCGCGAACCACCTTCTTCATCCGCGCGTCGGTCAGATTGGCCAACCGGAACGAGAGCGGATCCTGGCCGGCGGCCTCGGCCATGACGTCGATGTGCGATTCGGTGGCGAAGATGTTGGTGTTGCTGCCGGGCCCGCGCCAGGCCCCGGTCGCGAACGGGTGGACGGCCGCGCCGCCGCGGCCTCCTCCGCCCCAGCCGCCCCCGTAGGCCAAGACGCGCTTGTGAGGGATGTCATAGACGGGCTCGGAGCTGCGGCTCCCGGCGTGGTAGTTCTTGTAGTCCCAGAGGACGATGCGGTTCGCGGCGTCGAGGCCGGCTCGGACGTCGTAGGCGGCGGCCGGCCGGAACGAGTCGTTGAAGAACTCCTCCTTGCGCGACCAGGCCACCTGGACGGGCCGGCCGGCGAGCTTGGCCAGGCGGGCCGCCTCGACGATCTGCCCGCCCTGGTTCTTGCCGCCGAAGCCGCAGCCGACGAACGGGGTCCGGACGCGGACGTTCTCGAGGGGGATTTCGAGGGTGCGGGCGATCTCCTGCTGGGCCCGGAAAGGCGCCTGGGTCGAGGCCCAGACCTCGGCCTTGTCGCCGTCGACGCGGACGAGGGCCGTGTGCGGCTCGGAGGGAGCGTGGGCGACGTAGTGGGCGTAGTAGGAGCGCTCGATCGTTTTCGCGGCGAGCTTGGCACCTTCGTCGAGGCTTCCGGATTCCTCGACC
>DSDX01000049.1 GCA_011048485.1 Candidatus Aminicenantota bacterium
CCTCCTAACCGTCCGGGGCCGGCCGCGGTATGGCGCCGGTCCTTCGAGGGAGGCCCTATTCTAGCAAAATATGGCGCGATTCGAACCCCGCCTATCTACACGCCGATTGAATAGCTGGAAGTGGATCTGGTTGTGGGTACGGTATGCCTCAACCGGTTCTCCAGGAAGCCTGAAAGATCCGAATAGACAAGAAGCCCGGGGAAGGGCACTTTGTGATAGAATTCGCTTGGCGCGCCTGTAGCTCAGCTGGATAGAGCGTCGGACTTCGAATCCGCAGGTCGTCCGTTCGAATCGGACCAGGCGCGCTTCTGTTTTTTTCTCTATAGTCCTCGAGATAATCAGCCGTCCAACCCCACTCGAACGGTTCTAGATTCCGGAGGCGACTGTGGCTGGAAAAATGACCGGGGGCTGGTATACTGATGGGGGGATCGGTCAAAGGAGTTTCTCATGCGTCGAAGGACACTTTTGTCGGCCGGCATTCTCTGCCTTCTTTTCCTGCCTCTCCTCTATGCCGAGGTCAAGAACCGCGACAGGCCTGCGAAAGGGGAGTGGGATCTCAACCCGGAAAAAGTCTGGCAAGTCGATAGGGCCGGGGATGACGTCTTTGGTCTCCCCTTTACCCTCAGGTCTCGTGAGGAGGAAAGACTCTTCATCTATGACCTAAAGAACGACGTCAATTATATTTTCGACGCCGAAGGGACCTTTAAAAGACGGTTCGCCCCAGGGGGCCAAGGGCCGGGTGAGATCGGCGGGCAAGGGCGCACGTTCCTGGTCGACGACAAGGTGATCATTTCGGGGGCGAACGCTTTCCACTATTTCACGAGAGAGGGAGACTATCTTCGAACCGCCAGACTCGAGGGCGCCAATCTACCCGCGCATCTTTTCCTGAACGAAGACGAGCTGATCGCCGCCCCCCTGACTGGGTTCCACACGCCGGACGGCCGGGGGAAGATCCTATTGCGGAATCTGAGGCTCGGAAGCGAAACCGTCCTGGCCGAGTTCTCATCCTTCGAGGGGGGCGTGGGGCGGAGCGGTGAACAAGTATTCGACATGATCGTGGTCGGTCTATCGCCCCTGCTCACGATCGGGCAGGACCGCGACCGGATTTGTTGGGGCCTGAGCGATGCGTATCTGATCCATGTGACCGATCTGGAGGGAAAGCCGATCAACGCGTTTTCTGTGAACCGGAAGCCGACGAAGATCTCGGACCGGGTGAAACGCGGGTATTTCAAGAATCCGAACCTTCCCGCTGATGTGCTCGGCCAAATCGTCGACAGCTTTCCTGACGCCCTTACGTTCTTCCACCGCATCGAGTGGCATAACGGGCTCATCTATGTATTTGTGCCTGAACTGGATCTGGAGGTCGGCCGGCCCCGCATACGGCAGATCGATATCTTCTCTCCCGAAGGTGAATATCTCTATAGGGCGAAGATCGAACTGGAGAAGGGCTTGAGGCCGGTCTTTTCTCCCCTGGACAACCTCATCATAAGCGGGAATTTCTTGTATGCCGCGTGTGAGAAGGAAGACGACACGGTGGTGATCGTCAAGTACCACATTGATCTGCCTGGCCGCTGACAAGAATCCGCCGCACAACGATCGGTCACGCGCCTGGGCGCAGGCCCAAAAACTCATGGCTTTCAATAAAATTGAGGCCCCAGCATAGGCCCTTCGGATCCGCGGGCCGCCCGTTCGAATCGGGCCAGGCGCGCTTTTCTGATCCGTTCTGAGATCAGTCCCAGACACCCAACGCAAGAGTCAACGTTAACGACAGTCCCAAGGCCGAGGTCTTCCGAATCGTATCATCACTATCCTGGTACCAGGATAGATAGAAGCCGACAAGATCGATGGCCGTGTCACCCCTCTGGAGACCGGCTCCCAGGGAAAATCCCGGGTCCGCCTTTCGTTGAGAGTTCCCGTAGATGTGTTGACCCCACTTGACGAAGGCCCCGGCCCTTAGGGGGATCGTCACTTTGTCTGTCGATATCCTATATTCGCACCCAGCCCGAAGGCTGTGGTTGTCATTATCGTCGATATCATATGGCGGCTTCTGCGTGCTGAAATCGCACGAAATGGTGAGGGATCGTGTCGGCTTGGCTGAGGCGCCGACCGCGACTCCCCAGGGCCATTCGGCCTGGCGATGGACGGTGCCCGAATCCTGATACTCCGAAACCCACCCGTCGCTGTCAACGCTCCGATACGCCTCGCGATATTCCTCTGAGTAAGGGATCTTGAACTTGGGCCTTAGCGTCAAACCGAAGGAAAAGAAACCAGATGTCCATTGGAGCCCTAGGTCCGCGCTGACGGTCGTCCGGAAATTGCTTCTTTTATCGCTGGTTTGGATCGAGGTCGATCGAAGGGTTTCCAGGCCGTTCTCGTAACGAATGAGGTCTCTCCGGCCCCAATAGTGTCTGGCGACGGCCCCGTCCCACACGTTCATGCTAAGACCGATATAGAGATCCTTCAGGAGAGGGGTGGCCATCGACAGCGTGTAGATCTCGATCCCGCCATGATCATCGTGGTCGGTGTCCCAAACAGTGTCGTTTCGGCCATAGGGAACAGGGGTTCCGAAGGTCGAAGAAGATTCGAAGGAATAGGAATAGGAGGCGTCAAAGGAAAATTCATGGCGATAGGTCAGGCCGATCGCGATAGCCCGCCGTCCAAGCTTGACCGGGAAGGCCAGCCCGACGAAATCGAATGACTTGTCGGCGATTCTATACTCCTGTGATCCGACGAAATCATCTGCGCTGGAAGAGGCCTTTGATTTGAAGGATTGACCGCCGATCGCGACGCCCAGACTGAATTCGGGCCGGGAGAGTTTAGCCAGGCCGGCCGGGTTGTAGCTGACAGAGGCGAGACCGTCCGCCACGGCGGTGTAGGCGCCTCCCATCGCCAAGGCCCGGCCGCCATGGCCTAGAGCGAGGTTAGTCCAGGTCTCGGGGAAATATTGGCCGAGAAGGCGAAGCGGATAAAAGAGAAAAAGACATGCGAACCCATAAAGAAGCAGGTATCGACAGACGAACGCATTCCTCCGCATAATCCACCCGCCGAAGCCCATACTAATACCGGCCCTGTTAGAATGTAAAGGCAATTGATACTGTGGCCCATTTTCGGCTTTCCCCGTCTGGAAGTCCATACTCCAAAAAGGGGATTGTCCAGGAAAATCCTCACAAAAGGGGATTCCCACGGCGCCCTCCGTGTGCGACAATAGAGGAGTCATGGCAAGCCCGAATACTTTCATCTTTTGGCTCGATAGGCCGTTCGACCCTCGCCCGACGGCCAAGCCCCGGCGGCGCAAGGGCCGCTATGTGACCATTCGATACCGAGGCTCGTTCGGGCGGTCGGCCGTCAAGGCCCTGATCATCCTAGTCTTTCTGGCGGCCATGGCGAGCGCCATCGGCGATCGGGGAAGCCAGGACCTCAGCGCGAAAGAGGTTTCCGCGGCCGCGGCCGACGTCCGGGCACACCGCTAGGCCTCCCAACCTGATCCTGACCTTTCGAATATCAGGTTCCACCCATTACGACTGCTCTACTTTTGTCGCTTCGACGACGACTCCTCGACCGCCCGTTCTACGACACCGGGCAAGCGCTTCGGGGAGAGGATGGTCTGCTCGAAGCAACACAACCCAGCCATCAGATGCTATAATTGGATTCAGCCAGCCGGCCCTGGGAGGATGCCTATGATAACGCTACGAAGACGGGTCTTGGCGACGATCACCGGGGCGGCCGCCCTGCTGGCCCTTGTTCCGGCCGCCGCAGCCGGGCATTCGGCCTCGGAGCAAACCGATAACGAGGGGCCGGCGCTGGCGCACCTGCGAGCCTATGTCGAGGCCTTCAACGCCGGCGACGAGGCGTCGATGAGAGCTTTTTTCAGGGATCATCTCGCCGCTTCGGCGCTCGAGGACATGCCCGTCGGGAAACGGCTGGCCCGCCACCCGGCGACCAAGAGGCAGCTCAAGTCGCTCGCGATCGAGAAGGTCGTCGGCGACCTGCCCTTCCATGGCTCCCTGCTCGTCAAAGCCGGCAACGGCATGCTTCTCCTTTTGGCCGGCGCCGTGGAGAAAGCGTCGCCGAACAAGCTGTTGTCC
>DSDX01000080.1 GCA_011048485.1 Candidatus Aminicenantota bacterium
GCTTCGGACGCCCGCCTCGTCCGCTTCGGCATCCGCGAGGTCTCCGACTATCGGACCGACGACGGCCATCGCGGCTTCAAGCTCAACGGCCGCAAGATCCTCATCCGGGGCGGCGGCTGGACCGACGGCCTGCTTCTCGACGCCGATCCCCGGAGGCTCCGGGCCGAGGTCCTCTACGCCCGCCACGCCCGCCTCAACGCCCTGAGGCTCGAGGGCTTCTGGGGGACGGGCCGGGCTCTCTACGACCTCTGCGACGAGCTCGGCATCCTGGTCATCGCCGGCTGGAGCTGCCAGTGGGAGTGGACGAACCACATCGGCCGGCCCGCCGACGAGCCCTACGGGGGGATCACGACGCCGGAGCTCATCGACCTCGTCGCCGAGTCCTGGCGCCACCAGCTGCTCTGGCTGCGCAACCACCCCTCCGTTCTGGCCTGGGCCCAGGCCAGCGACATGCTCCCCCACCCCGACCTCGAGCGCCGCTATGTCGAGATCCGCGAGAGCGTCGACCCGACCCGTCCGACCCTCGTCTCGACCAAGGGCAAGACGAGCGAGATCAGCGGCCCGTCCGGGGTCAAGATGCTCGGCCCCTACGATTACGTCCCGCCCGTCTACTGGTACGTCGACAAGACGCACGGCGGCGCCTACGGCTTCAACACCGAGAGCGGGCCCGGGCCCCAGGTCCCCCCGCTCGAGAGCCTGCGGCGGATGATCCCCGAGGACAAGCTCTGGCCGCTCAACGATCTCTGGGAATTCCACTGCAGCCGCGGCCGGTTCATGAACCTCGACCGCTACAACGAGGCCATGGACAAGAGGCTCGGCCCGCCCGGGGACCTCGAGGACTATCTGCGCAAGGCCCAGTTCCTGAACTACGAGGCCATGCGGGCCATGTTCGAGGCCTTCACGGCCAACAAGCACCGGGCCACGGGCGTCATCCAGTGGATGTTCAACGCCGCCTGGCCCAAGCTCTGGTGGCAGCTCTACGACTATTTCCTCCAGCCGAACGGCGCCTTCTACGGCGCCCGCAAGGCCGGCGAGCCCGTCCACATCCTCTACAACTACGGCAACCGCGAGATCACGGCCGTCAACAACTCGGCCGAGCCGGCCCCCAAGCTCAAGGCCGCCATCCGCGTCCTGGATTTCGGCCTCAAGGAGATCATCTCCAAGACGGTCGATTTCGGGCTGCTCGCCGACGAGGTCAAGCCCATCGACGTCCTCCAGCTGCCCGGCTCGGGACCGACGCCGGTCCTGTTCCTCGACCTGCGGGTCTTCGGGGACAAGAACCGCCTCGTCGACGCCAACTTCTATTGCCTGTCGGCCAAGCCCGAGACGCTCGACGAGGCCAACGCGACCTGGTTCGTGACGCCCATCAAGGATTTCGCCGACCTCACGGCCCTGAACGACCTCAAGCAGATCACCCTCAGGCTCAAGAGCCGAACCTCGAAGGAAGGGGCCATGACCAGGGTCACCGTCGACCTCGAGAATCCCACCGACGATCTGGCCCTCATGGTCGAGGTCCGCGTCATGCGCGACTACTCCGAGGAGGCCGTCCTGCCGATCTACCTCGACGACAACTACATCACGCTCCTGCCCAAGGAGTCGCGCAGGATCTCGGGCTACTTCGTCACCGAGGACCTGCGCGGCGAAGAGCCCTTGGTCAAGGTCAGGGGCTGGAACGCGCTGGCCGCCGAAAAATAGGAAGCTTCGGGGACTTTCTTACCGGAGGGGCAGGACGTCCCGCAAGGTGAAATCGACCCAGATAAGGCCGCAGGTCTGATCGACCCTGGCGGCAATGGCCTGACCGAGGGTCCTGGGCGGATCGGGGAGCCGACCCCACCAGGGCTTGTCCCGGGGATAGCCGATCTGGAACATGACCGGGTTGGGCCGGAAACGCTCGGCCCAGGCCTCGAACTCGCGGACCAGGCGGTCCGCGCTCTCGACCCCCTGGCTGTCGTCCACGAACACGATGTCGCCCCGGTAGTCGGGACAGAGCCAGTCCGGGTTCCAGTGCTTGAGGAACAGCCGGTAGGACGGGTCGTGGGCCTTGACCCAGCTCTCCCAGAGATAGCCGGTCCCGTCATCGACGGGCACGCCCCGCCCCGGCCGGTCCGCTTCACGGTGCCATTCGACGTCGACGCCGAAGCCGATGACGCAGGGGTGCCTTGCATAGCGGCCGAGAACGAGATCGACCAGCGTCTTGACGTCGGCATGGGCCGGCTCGACCTGGAGAAAGACCGCGATCCCCTCCCGGTCGAAGGCCGCCAGGAAGCGCTCGTGCTTGTCGGCGTCCTCGAACCGGATATCGGGACGGGAGATCCCGTCACCGGGGAATTCGAGGCGGCAGGTGCGGGGGCTGTTCATCCGGCCGACGATCCAAACGGCCACGGGGGTCGAGCCCGGGTAGGGCTCGGCCATGGCCCGGACGGCCCTGGCCCATTGGGCGGGCTCGGGGAAGGGCTCGATGCCGAAAGCCGAGGACCTGACGCCGGCCCAGGCGACATGCGGCACGGGCGCGGGCCCGGGCTCTTCCGGCGTGGGAACGGGGACGGTCACGACGCAAGCGACCGGCGCGAGGGCCAAGGCCAGGGCCAGGCCCAGGACCGGACCGGCGAATCGCGCCCCGGGTTTCCGAACGGTCATCCGAGTTCCGGGAGGCAGAAGGAGATCGAGCGCCTGTCGCCGCACCCGGCGCAGCGGAGCGTCGCCTCGAGCTTCTCGCACTTGAGGCCCTTCGCGGTCGTGAAGCCGGTCTCCCACTTGCCTCCGCAGGCGGCGCAGGCGACGGGCAGGACGAGCGTCACCTTGGCCCGCCGGGAACGCGCCCCCGGCCTGGGCACCTCGACCGTCCGGACGCGCAGGTCCAGGCCGTGGGCCTCCTTAAGCTCGCCGATATAGGACCGGAAGAAACGCTGCGTATCGGCCGCTTTCTTGACTGCCAGCCGGCGGGCCGAAGCGGTGCGCATGTTGGCCGGGAGGACGGCCGCGTAGGTCAGCTCCTTGCTCAGGTAATCCAACACCGAGGATTCGAGGTTCCGCCCCCGGAGCGTCGACTTGACGAAGAAATTGGCCACGCCGAGGTAGCCGAACTTGGACAGGAAGTCGGCGTCGTGGACGATGTCCGCCAGACGGTTGCGGCCGGTGCCGGAGCTGTAGAGCAAGCGCAGGGCCCGGACGACGCGGCCGATGTCGGCCATCTTCAGCCCGGACTCCTCCAGGATGGCCCGGGCCAGGCGGGCCGCCTCCTCCTCTTCGGGCTTGTCGTCGGCGTGATAGCGGCCGCCGGCGAACTTGCCCGAGTCGTGGAAGAGGGCGACGAGGGCGGCCAGGTCGGCGTTCTCCTTCTCCGTCCGGGCCAAGCGGTAGGACTGGGCGGCGACGAGGGCCGTGTGCTCCCAGAGGAAGCCCGGCGCGCCGTCCTTCTTCTTCGAGAACCGCTTCTCCGCGTCCTCGATCGCCTTGCGGATGCGCTCGACGAGCCCGGGAGACAGGGCGGTCAGGGAGCGGTAGAATTCCTGCTGCTTGAGAAGCATGGGATGATGCGCCCGCTCATTATGTCCGGCCGTCCGGGGCAAGTCAAGCTTCGACGCATTGCGCCCTCGGCCGCAGCAGGGCCTCGGGGATCGTCTCCGCTCGCCGCGGTGAATCTTCACGCCGTCCCGGTCCGGAGCCCGTTCTTAGGTCTCCGTCCCGAGGCCGGCTAATTCACCGCTTAATGCTCGCTCCGCGATGCCCCTCGGCCCTGCGTACGCGGCCTCGATCAGGTTCTCAATCCATCATCATGGAGTCTCGTCATCGCGGTTTGTCTCAGATGATCGGATGTGATCCGATGGGGAATGATTGAAATCTTGGGCAGGCTGGACATATGATGGGCGGGATGAGAAGAAGGATAAGGTGCGGCGGGAAGCCCATGACGGCCGTCGTGCTGGCCGGCGGCCGCGGGCGCAGGATGAACGCCGACAAGCCCGGCTTGGACATCGGCGGAAGGACGCTGCTCGAACACGTGCTGGCCCAGGTCGGGCCCCTCTTCGACGAGATCCTGGTCAGCGTGTCGCGCGGGCAATCCCCTCCCC
>DSDX01000203.1 GCA_011048485.1 Candidatus Aminicenantota bacterium
AGACCAGGTAGAGCTGGCCGTTGAAATCGTTCCACTCGGCCATCCGGGAGCGGAAGACGATCTTCCCGCCGTCGGGGGTCCAGCCCATGACCAGGTTGTTCGGGCCCATGCGGTCCGAGATGTCGTCGCGGCCGAGCGAGGGCGTGTAGGTCAGCCGCTCGGGCACGCCGCCGGCGGCCGGGATCCGGTAGACCTCGCGGTTGCCGTCGTACTCCCCGGTGAAAGCGATCGAGGCGCCGTCCGGGGAGAACCGGGCGAAGGCCTCGTAGCCTTCGGCGTGGGTGGTCAGCTTGCGGGCCACGCCTCCGGCGAGCGGGACGGTGTAGAGATCGCCCGCGTGGCTGAAAACGATCTGGTCGTTCGAGACCGCCGGGAAGCGCAGGACCCGCGCTTCCTGGGGGGCGTAGGAGAGGCTGGCCAGAAAAAGGACCAAGAGGACCAGGGCCAGGGATCGGAGCGCTTTCATCGGACCTCCTTCTTCCGGATCATCGGGATCCGTTATGCGGGCTTTGTTTTGATAAGCAGCGCCTTCCGCTTGGAGGGTGGAAAGCGCTCGATGGCGTATCGGACGGTCGTTCGCGGGATGGCCGGCCCGCGCGAGAGAAGGTAGGCCTCCAGGCGGGCCGGGTCGGCCTTGCCGGACTCGCGGAGGAGCCAACCGTTGGCCTTGTGGACGAGGTCGTCGTCGACCGCGAGGACAGACTCGGAGATCTCGTAGACGGCCGGGAGGAACTCGCCCTTGCGGGCCAGCTTGATGAACGAGACGAGGGAGGCGCGCTTGACCCAGCGGTTGGGATGGCGGGCCCAGGTCTTGATCCTCTCGATGTAGGCCGGGTAGCGTTCGAGAAAGGCGCCCAGGGAATCGGTGCAGAAAACGTCGACCGAGGCCCAGTTCGCAAGCATGTCACGGGACAGCCAAGTCTTGGCCTTCGCGAAAAGCGACGGCGGAAAACTTGTCTTGAATCGGCCCAGGACCAGCGACGCGACGGCCTTGGCCTCGAGCTCGGCGTCGGTGAAGAGCATGTCGCAGAGGGCCATGGCGTCTTGGGCGGTCCAATCGGGCTTGACCCGGGCATAGAGGTCGGCGGCCACGGCATGGACGCCCGCGGCCGGGATGCCGTAGGACTTGACCGTCTCATAGGCCTTGAAATAGCGCTCCACGCCCTTGGCCCGGACGGGATCAGACATGGCGGCCAGGGCTTCCCGGGCCAGACGGGCGACCTCTTCAGGGCTTAGTTTTGTCTTTGACGCTTCGCGTTTTCCGCGCTTCGACATATCCATTCGATTCTATGCGCTCCCCGGCCCAAAATCAACTCGACACCATCAAGATAGGGTCATCAAGAGAGGGTCAGATCTACTTTTTTCGAAAAAAAGTAGATCTGACCCTCTCCTAAACGAGGCGGGAGAGGATGGCGTTGGAGATGAGGAGCTTGTCCTCAGGAATACAGAGACGCGGCCCCGCGCCGACCAGCAGGCCTTCGGCAACCAGCGCCTCGATCTCCCGGGCGAAAACCCGGCGCACGTCGATCCCGAGCCGTTCCCCTAGCTCAACCACGTTGACGCCCTGGACGAGCCTGAGACCGAACACAAGGGCCTCCCGGGCGGCCAGCTTCGCCGTGAGCTCGATCGTCTCCTCACGGGCCGCCGCGCTCCCGCCCCGGCCGACGGCCTCGGCCCAGCCGTCGAGCGAGGCCACGTTGCACCATCGCCTGAGCTCCACGTGAGAGCACGCCGACGGTCCCAGTCCGAGGTACGGCTCGTAGCGCCAGTACTTGAGGTTGTGGAGGCACTCCTGGCCGGGCCGGGCGAAATTCGAGATCTCGTACCGACGGAGTCCGGCCGCTTCCAGGGCCGCGCTCGCCCTCTCGTAGCTTTCGACGGCGGCGTCCTCGTCGACGGGCCTCTTCTCCAGGACCTTGGCGAAGGGCAGGTCTTCGACATTCTCGAGGAAATAGAGAGAGACCTGATCCGGTTCGAGCCCGATCAGCGTCTCGATGGTCCGGCCGACGGTCTCCGGCATCTCCCCGGGCACCCCGATCATGAGGTCGACCGAAAGCGACTCGAAACCGGCCGCACGGGCCGAGCGGCAGAACGCGACGGCCTCCGCCGCACCGTACATCCGGCCGAGCCTCCTCAGGATCCCGTCATCGAACGATTGCGCCCCGACGCTCAGGCGGGTGACGCCCGCCTCGCGCCACCCCTTCAGCCGCTCCTCCGCCGCGCCGCGACCCGGATTGGCCTCGAGCGTGAACTCGGCCATCTCCAGCCGGAAACGGGACGAGGCCAGGTCCAGGATCGCGGAGACGTCGTCCGCCTCGAGGAGAGACGGCGTGCCCCCTCCGACATACAAGGTGTCGAACCGGAGGCCGGCCGCTTCTTCCGCCGCCGCCGTCTCCGCCTCCTTGCCGAGCGCCTCGAGCCAGGCCCGGCATCCCGCGGCGCTCCAGGGGACGCTGTAGAAATGGCAATAGGGACACTTGGCCTCGCAGAAGGGAAAGTGGATGTAAAGGCCGGCGCGACCGGCTGCCCGCGATCGGGAGCCCAGCGTCCCGCCCGGCCCCCTCAGCGGTGTTCCTCGTAACCGACGGCCGCGTAATAGATGGCCCGGTCGAAGAACACGAGGACCCGGTGCTGGAGATCCATGGCCTGATACAGGTCCAGGGCCGTGTCGAGCAGCCCAGCCGCCTGGATCTTGGTCCACAGGAGACGCCGGATGTGACAGAGCGACAGCACGATCTCCGAGAAAGGGAAACCCTCGCGCTGTCGCTGGCGGCCCAAGGCCGTCCAGTAGCTTCGCACCTCTTCCTTGGTCGTCTCGTGGGAAACCCATTTGCCAAGCTGGCTGTAGACGCGGAACGCCCTCTTGTAGATCTCCTTCTGGTCGAACCCCTGATAGCTGGGCATCCGCGGGTCGCGGCGGATGTCCTGGACGTAGCTGGTGGTCAGCTCGTCGGCGTTGCGTTCGATGAGGTCGACCAGCTTGCGGGAAGCCGTGGTCTCGAAAAAGACGTCTTCCCCGGATTCCAGCACGATACCCCTTACCTCTGGCCAAAAACTATCACGCCCCCGGGGCCTTGTCAATACAAAAGGGCCCGAGCCGAAAGGACCGCGGGTCCGATGAGCACGTCCGCCGATGGGAGGACGCTCGCCCCGACGGCTACTTGTCCCTCAGGATGCCGATGATCGCTTCGAGGGCGCGCGGATCTTCGCTCTCTCCCAGCCAGAAGACGGCCCTCTTGCGGACGCGCGGGTCCCGATGGGTCTTGGCCAGGCGGATGAGGGCCTCGACCCCCTCGTTATCGGGAAGCTGGGACAGGGCGAAGACCGCGTGCTCCTGGATGTCGAGGTCCGTATCGTCGACGGCGATCTCCTCGAGGACGCCGCCGGCCTTTTTCGAGGCCATCTGGCCGAGCCAGAAGACGGCCTGCTTTCGGACGTCCCGCCGGCCCTCCTCCCGGGCCAGGGCGATGAGCTCGTCGACCGCCTCCGGAAGATCGATCTGGCTGATGCCGAAGACGGCCCCTTCGCGGACATCCTCGGACCGGTCCTTCCGGGCCGTCCCGGCCAGCAGGCGCAGGCCGCCGGCGTCGTTCTGCTGACCGATCCAGAAGGCCGCGTCCTTGCGCAGGTCGTCAGGATCGTCACCGCTCAGGACCTTTTTGAGAAAAGGCAGGGCCAGCCGGGCCTCTCCGTGGCAGCCGGCCGCGGCGATGAGGCCCTCTCGGGCCTCATCTTCCTGCGCGTTCCCGTAGAGGGCCTCAGTGAGCCTCATGCTCTCGTCCGCGGACGCCTTGCCCAGCCAGATGAGCGGCGCGCCCTCAAAATCGAAGCTCAGATCGAGGTTGCTCATCCGGACTTCGGCCAGGACCGGCTGTTTTCCCGGACCGTATTCGAGGAAGAACCCAAGCTCCTTGACGACCTTACGTTCGGGCTTGCCCCGGCGCTCGATCCGCTCGAGGGCCGTCGCGGCCGCCCTCCCGATGTCCCTGGAAGCGTCCTTGGCCGTCCCGGGAACGGTCTTTCCGGCCAGGATCTCGGCGATGGTCAAGTCG
>DSDX01000259.1 GCA_011048485.1 Candidatus Aminicenantota bacterium
GACGATCTCAACGCCCTTGGGGCAGAGGACCTGGTTGGTGGGCGATCTCAGCGCCCTCATGAGGCCTCGGAAGTCCGAGACGTCGTAGTTGTAGTAGCCGATCTCGGTGAAGGCCTGGTACATGAACGGCTCGAAGGCCTTGCGGCCCTGGTCCGTGTAGAAATAGAAGGTGTTGATCTTCCGGTAGTGCTCGAAAAGATCGGCGGCCGGGGCGTCGGCGGCCGGAATGTCCGCGGCTTCGGCGCCGTACTGCCAGAAGGCGAACGCGTATTCGAGGATGCCGTACTCGTAGGCCTCGGCCAGTCCCAGGCCGACGTCCCACCGCCTTGACTCGGCCCACTCCGCGACCAGGGGCAGGAGCTCCTCCTCCCGCCGGAACAGGGCCTTCTGGTATTCCTTGATGCGGGCCCGGGCGGCCTCATCGCCGGCGGTCTCCAGGAAATGATAGAGCCGGGGATCCTCCTGGGCGAGGTTGATCGGGGCGGAATACGGGACCGTGGCGTCGACGTCATCGGGATGGAAGCACTTGTAAAAGAGGGCCGTCTGTCCGCTCTTGCTGACTCCGGTGCTGACCCACCGGCCCGGATAGAGCGTCTTGAGGAGCATGACAAGGGCGTGGAGATCGTCGGCCGAGTGGCGGACGGTCAGGTCGGACCAATTCAGGGGTTCCGGGACCGACCGGCCGAAGAAGCGATGTTCGACGTTGATCTGGTTCGCCCCGAGCAGGCGGGTCAGCTCCCCCGCCCGGCTGCCTCCGGCCCGGTAGCCCTCGGTCACCAGGACGACGGGCTTGTCGTATCCGGCGTGGGCGAGGAACAGCCGCTGGCGGAACCGGGGCCCGTCCGGATTGGCGTGGTCGAGAGGCTGCTCGAACATGATCTCATAGGCTTCCCCGAACGACTTGGTATCGAAGCGGGACGGGCGGGCCTCGACGACGCCGGGGAGCGCCCGGATCCTCTGCCCCAGCCCGGATTCCTCCGGCGGCGCCTCACCCGGCCGGGCCGGGAGGCCGAGCGCCAGACAGCCGACGACGATGATCCCCAGAATCCGCCGATCTCGCATGGACGCACCTTTCAGCCGGGAACGCTCCATCCCGGACGCAGCGGAAAATATCGCCCCGGGGCGGGGCTGTCAAGGCCGCCCGGCTCAACGGAAGATGAAGCCGTGCTTGAGAGGGTCGTCGGGGTCGAGGAAGAGCTCGCCGCGGCCGATGATCGAGGCGCTGCCGGCGACCTCGGGCACGACGGCCGGATAGGGGCCGACGGCGGTTTCCTCGACCGCACGGCCCGTGAAGCACGTGCCCAGGATGCTCTCGACCACGAAGCGCTCGCCCAGGGCGATCTCGCCCCCGGCGTAGTGAAGCGCGGCCCTGGCGCTGAGGCCCGTGCCGGTCGGCGACCGGTCCACTTCCCCGTCCGCGAAGACGCAGACGTTGCGGCTGTGATGCCGGGGGTCGTGCGCGGCCCCCACGATGATGGTCCCATAGAGGAACCCGAGGTCGGGCTCGAGCGGATGGGCGATCTCGCGATGGGCCATGACCGCCCGCTTGACCTTCATGCCCTTGTCGACCAACTCGTTGAAGGACTCCGCGGTCAAGCCGACATCGAGATCCTCGGCCCGGACAAAGGCGTAGAAGGCCCCGCCGAAAGCGATGTCGTAGCGAACCCGGCCGATCCCCGGGACGTCGACCGTCTCGTCCCTGGCATAGACGAAGGACGGCACGTTGAGGAAGGAGACGGATTCCGTCTTCCCTCCCCTTCGGCGGGCGGTCGCGGTGACGCGCCCGGCCGGCGCGTCGAGGCGGACGACGGGCGCCCGGCCCGGCCTGTCGATCAGGCCCGTGTCGAGCAGCACGGTCGTCAGGGCGATCGTGCCGTGGCCGCACATGGTGCTCATCCCGGCGTTGTGGGTGAAGAGGACGCCGAGATCGCCGTCGGGGGTGACGGGGGGAGTCACGATCGCGCCGTACATGTCGGCGTGCCCCCGCGGCTCCCACATGAGGGCCCGGCGCAGGTCGTCGTGGTGGTCCTTCAGGAAGCGGCGCTTGGCGAGGATGGTTTCGCCCGGCAGTTCGGGAAACCCGTCCAGGACGACGCGCAGGGGCTCGCCCGCGGCGTGCGCGTCAATGACGGAGATGCGGATCCAATCCCCGGGCGGGTCCCAATTCGTCTTCATGACCTCCTCCACGATCCCGGACGGCGGGACCGGGACCGATGGCCGGCGCGGGGGCCGCGCTCTCCCCGCCCTGATGATCAGGCCGGTCGCCGGCGGGCCCCGGAATGTCCGGGAGGGGCGGCTACTTGTACAGGCAGAGATAGGCCGCGTCGGCCGCGACCTTCAACTGGAACTTGCGGCCGGCCTCGACCGTAAAGCGTGCGCCGGCCCCGTAATCCTTCCAGGCGTCCGTCCCCGGCAGCTTGACGCTGAGCACGCCGCTCAGGACGGTCATGACCTCCACCGTCGAGGTGCCGAACTCGTACTCCCCGGGGGCCATGACCCCCACCGTCGCCGGGCCCTCCGCGGACGTGAAGGCGAGGGACTTGACCCGACCGTCGAAATACTCATTGACCTTGAACATGGCGACCTCTCATGCGGACCAGAAGTTCGACGACGAGATTGGCCTGCATGGCCGCGACCAGGGCGACCCGCGGGGCCATGGGGCTGATCCCCCGCGGGCACTGGCTCGACTCGTCGCCGCAGATATAGAGATTGCCCAGGCGCCGGGAGCGGACCCTGCTGTTGCCGCCGAAGCCGGCCAGGCCCGAGGCCGCGACGAGCGGCCGGCCGGGGAACTTCGCCAGGGCCGTCTCGATGAGCATCTCCTTGGCCGCGGCCTTGTCGAAGGCCTCGACCAGGACATCGACCCTGGCGAAGATCGTCATCGCGCTGCGCCGGTTGACGCGGATGTCGTGGATCTCGTAGAGCGAGTAGGGATTGATGGCCAGGAGGTTCTCCCGCAGGGCCTCGACCTTGCGCTCGCCGACCTGGTCGACGAAATACTGCTGACGGTTGAGATTGGACGGTTCGACCCTGTCGAGATCGGCGATGACCAGGCGGCCGACGCCGGCCCTGGCCAGGCTGACCGCGACGTTCGAGCCCAGGCCGCCGGCGCCGGCGATGCCCACGGAGCTTTGGCGCAGGACGGCCAGAACGGCTGGATCGCGATGGGCGAAATACTCCCTGGCGAAACCGATCGATCCGGGTTTCGGCAGCGCTTTCACGGCCGTGGCCCCTCCCGGGGCGGCCCGCCCGAGCGGTCGATCACGAGCGCGATCCGTTTCGGCTCGGGATCGACGCCGCTCAGGGCGGTCACCATGCCCACGACGATCCTTTCGAAGACCGTCTGGACGAACGCGTTGAGGTTGACCTCCCGCCCGTCCACGTCGAGCTTGATCTCCGTCATCTTCGCCTCCTCGAGGGCCATGATGAGGTCCGTGATCCCGGCGATATCGTCCGGTCCGAGAACGGGAAGGGACGCCCCGACCCCGGATAGGTTCGCCTCGGACACGACCGCGACGAGCTCTTCAGGCGGGCTCGAAGGCGTTTCGGCGACGCCGGGCCGGAGCACCTCGATCTTGGGCCAGCCGCGGACGCCCTTCCCCCCCTCGACGAGAACGACGTCCGCGTCCGGGAAGAGCCGGGCCGCCAGGCCCGCCGCGTCGACGTCCACCCCCGGCCCGAGAGCCGCCCAGCCGTCCGGCGACACCATGGCCACGCCGTCGGCGCCGGCCCGGCCGAAGGCGGCCGTGTCCGTCCCCTCCGTGTCGAGCCTGAAGCCGTGGGCGCAGCGCTTGACGGCCGCGACGCGCGATCCCCGACCCTTGATCTCCCGGATGAGCCGGGCGACGAGCCGCGTCTTGCCGCTCTCCGAGAAGCCGACGACGGCCACGACCTTCATCGGGCTCTACATAGCACACGGACCCCGTCAAGTCAAAAAGGGCCGGGCTAGCGCCAGGCGACCCCCATGTTCTCGGGTCCGCGGGCCTTGATCTCCGGATGGAGATCGAGCGCCAGCAGCCCGGGCTTGTCGGCGATGTCCCTGGCC
>DSDX01000155.1 GCA_011048485.1 Candidatus Aminicenantota bacterium
GATCTACAAGGTCGCCGAGGAGCTCTTCCTCGAGCTTGTCGCCGGCTCGCGGCTGGCCCTGCGCCTGGTCGGGGTCAAGGCCTCGGACCTGGTCCGGGTCCGGCCCCTGGCCCTGTTCGAGCCCTACTCGGAGCGGCCGGAGCGGCTCGGCGGGGCCATCGACCGGGTTCGCGACAAGTACGGCTTCGGCGCGGTGCTGACGGCCCGGGAGAGGATGCTCGACGCCGTCTACGCCCCCGACCCGCGGCGGGGCTACATCCTCAAGACGGCGTCCCTGACGAAGTGAGGGGGGAGAGGAAACGCCATGTTCGTGCCGCTTCGCCTGCATTCGGTCTACAGCCGGGGCAAGGGGAGCGTCACGCTCGAGGAGGCGGCCGGTTGGGCCGCGCGGACGGGACTTCCGGCCGCGGCCCTGGCCGACATCGGCAACATCTACGGCTGGGGCAAGTGGAAACGGCTTGCCCCGGCGGGCGGCTTCAAGCCCCTCTTCGGCTGTGAGCTCGAGGTCGGAGGCCGGCGGTTCGTCTTCCTGGTCAAGGCGAGGGCAGGCTACTCGAACCTCATGGAGATCTTCAACCGCGGGGAAGTCCGCGACGCATCGGGGCTCGTCGTGATCTATGTCCCGGAGGCAAGAGGGGGTCAAACCTACCTTTTGCAGCAAAAGGTAGGTTTGACCCCCTCTGAACCGGGCGAGGAGTCGTGTCTGGCCGACCTCCGCGAAAAAGTCGCGCCGGGCGATCTCTACATCGGGGCGGATTTCGCGAACTTCCGGCGGCTCGTTGAAAACTCTTTCGCCGGCCTGCCCGTCGTCTGGGCCAATCCGGTCAAGCACCTGGCCAGCCCCGAGCGGCTCGTTCTCCTCCATGCCATCGAGAGGAAGATCCCCTATCCGCCCGAGCGCGACCGGCTCCTCGGGCGGATGAGGCTCTTCGGCTCCGGCCAGGAGGCGCTGGCCCTGCGCCGCTTCGGCGAGGCCGCGAAAGAGGCCCTGACCCGGACATTCGATGTCGCCGAGAAGTGCGGGTTCGCCTTCGAGGACGTCGTCCCCAACCTCCCGGCCGACCTCTTCCCCCGCAGCTTCCGCGAGGTCGTCCTGGAGCGCCTCGCGGCCGCCAGGGACCTGACCTGGAAGGAGCGCCAGCGGGCCCGCCGCGAGCTTGCCGCCGTCGAGCAGTCGGGCTTCGGCCCCTATTTTCTCGCCGTCCACGACATCGTCGAGTTCGCCCGCCGCCGCGGCATCCTCCACAACCTCCGCGGGTCGGGCGCCTCGTCCTTCCTGGCCTGGCTCCTCGGCCTCTCCCACGTCAACCCGATCGAGTTCGACCTCTACTTCGAGCGCTTCCTCAACCGCGGCCGGCCCGACCCGCCCGACATCGACATCGATTTCGATTCCCGCCGCCGCGACGAAGTCCTGGCCTACGTCCTCGAGCGCTACGGGACGGGCAAGACCGGCGCGGCCTATGTCTGCTCGCTGAAGGATTTCGGGGGCCGCTCGGCCCTCTACGAGACGCTCCGGGCCCACGGCGTGCCGCCCGAGGAGGCCCGGGGCCTCTCGAAGCGCGTGCCGTACTTTGCCGAGCCGTCGAGCCTGCGCCTGGCCGCTCCCGCCCCGGGGCGCCTCGACGTCTGGAAGCTGGCCGCCGATCTCCAGGATGTCTACCGCGAGACCTCCCTCCACGTCGGCGGCGTCATCCTGACGCCTGGGCCGGGCGAGCGCTACCTGCCCCTCGAGACCTCGGCCAAGGGCCTGCGCATGACCCATTTCGACAAGGATGCCGTCGAGGACCTGCGGCTGATCAAGCTCGATCTGCTCTCGGTGCGGGGCCTGGCGGCCGTCTCGGAGACGAAGGAGAAGCTCCGGCTGGGGACCCTCCCGCCGGGGGACGCGGCGACCTACGCGGCCCTGCGGGCGGCCCGGACGGTCGGCTGCTTCCAGGTCGAGAGCCCGGCCATGATGAACCTCCTGCGGCGGATGAAGCCGGCCGACATCCACGAGATCACCCAGGCCCTGGCCCTGGTCCGGCCCGGGCCGACCGAGAGCGGCATGAAGGAGGCGCTCCTGCGGCGTCGCAGCGGCCGGGGCCGTCCCGGCGCGACCGGCGCCGTCCCCGACGACGGCTTCCTGGCCCGCATCCTGCCCGAGACCGGCGGCATCCTCCTCTACGAGGAGCAGGTCATGCAGGTCGCCGAGCGGGTGGCCGGCCTGCCTCCCGAGGAGGGGGACCTGCTGCGGCGGAGTCTGAAGAAGGGGCGGGGCGGGGACCCGGCCCTGCGGACGAAGTTCGTCCGCGAGGCGGGCGAGCGCGGCTACGGGGCGGCCGAGGTCGAGCGATTGTGGCGGACCATGGAAAAGTTCTCCTCCTACTCCTTCAATAAGGCCCACAGCGCCTCCTACGCCCACATGGCCTACCAAGCCGTCTACCTCAAGGTCCATCACCCGGCGCCCTATTTCGCGGCCGTGCTCAACGCCGGCGGCGGCTACTACGACCTCGCGGAATACGTCGCCGAGGCCAAGAGGAACGGCGTCCGCATCCTGGGCCCGGACGTCAACCGCAGCGGCGCCGGCTTCACGGTCGAGGCCGGGGCCATCCGCGTCGGCCTGACCTCGATCAAGGGCCTGGGCCTCAAGACGATCGACCGCCTCCTCGAGGAGCGGGCGGCGGGCGGCGCATACCTGTCGGTCGAGGATGCCCTGACCCGGACCAAGCCCGGCAAGGCCGAGCTCCTGACCCTCATCAAGGCCGGCGTCTTCGACGCGCTCGAGCCGCGGCGGACCCGCCAGGTCCTGCGCTATTTCCGGGGGCTCGAGCACATGGAGGAGGTGGCCGACATCGCCTCCAGCGAGAAGCGGCGCATGCTCTTCGAGGCACTGGGCTTCCTGCCCGGCGGCGACGAGCTCGAGCTTTTCGAGGGCAAGAGACCGGCCCTGCGGATCAAGGACCTCAAAAGCTGCGCCGGAGCCATGGTCGAGCTGGTCGTCCGGGTCATCGATGCCCGCCAGCGAATGACCTACCGCGCGGCGGCGGGGGACAACGGCCGCGGCGGCGGCGATGGCGGGGATCCCGAACGGGCGGAGGAAGAGCACGGGGGGTATGGGGGCGGCGCGAACGGCGCAAAGTATTTTTACATGTTCGAGGACGAAACGGGCCTCCTCGAAGGGGTCGGCGAGAGGCGCTGCGTCACCTGCGGGACGCCGCCGGTCTGCTTCCTCCGCGGCGAGGTCCGGATGGGCGGGGAGGGTGTCCCCAAGATCACCAGGTGCTCCTTCCTGAGGTCGTTCTGATGAGGGCCCCGCCGATAGGGATGGATTTCCCCAGGTCTGTCTTTCTTTATCAGTTCTTGACGAAGGCCTGGGATCATGGCGTCGAAGAGGATTTGGCATGGATTTCGCTGTCAACAATGATACGGAGGTCGATATGAGCGGATATCGTTTTCCCGCCTATGTCGTCCGGGACCGGGACGGTTGGGCGGCCCACTGCCCGGCGTTCCCGGACTGCCGGGCCCGCGGCGCGACCTACGCGGAGGCTCTCGAGAACCTCCGCGGCGTCATCCGGATCTTCGTCGAGGACGGCCTCGGCGACGACGAGCCGCCGCCCCAGCACGAAGCCATGAGCTTCACGACCCTCGATCTGTTCTAGCGCCCTCGCCGTCCTTTCCGAGCGCCGCGCCCGGAACAGGTCCGCATCGGGAGGGCGAAAGTCCCGCCCTGACCGGCGGGGAGAACGACACCGTCCTCGCGGCCAAGGCCGAACGGGAGCCGGCCGTTCGACCGGACTCCATCCCCCGGCCGTCCGGACGCGGCTTCTCGATACCCGCAGGTTCCCGAAGTTCTGGACGAAGAGGGTCCGGGGCTGGCAAGCGGCGCGATAAGCCGGGCCCTCGTAGGGCGCTCCAGGAAGCGACTAGGAGATGGCCCTGCGCTCGGCGGGGAAGCGCTCGTACTCCCGGCGGTCGACGATCTCGCGGAGGTGGCCGACGAGGGCGCAGAGCTCGCCGTAGGTGTTGGTGAGCGCGACGGGA
>DSDX01000090.1 GCA_011048485.1 Candidatus Aminicenantota bacterium
AAACAACACAAGTTGGGAGAGCTAACTGACGGACGAGCCATCGAGATCTCGCCCCACCCGGACGGCCGCAGCCTGGTCTTCAGCACAAGCCATTTCCAATCAGAGGTCTGGACAATGGAGAACATCCTGGCCGCGAGCGACGGGAAAGAGAAATAGAGCGGCAAGCCGCCTAGTAGCCCAGACCGCCAGGTTGTGACCTCCTCGTTTCGGGTGACCGGTCAAGACGCAAGGCTTTTCATGGATGTCGTTCGCTTCTGACTGGGTCGGGAACAAAGCCTTGCCCTTCCGCGTCTACCCGACTAGAATGGGAGAAACCGCCTCTTGACCCGGGGATTAACCATAGAGTGGAGGGATTTTGGGATGAAGAAACATCTTTTATTGGTTTTGTCGTGTTCACTCGCTACCGCCGTCGCCGTCTCGTTCGGCCTGGCCGCGATGAGCGAGCACATCGTCCACTACACGATCGACGTCCGGCTCGACACCGAGACGAAAACGGTCGCCGGCGAGGAGACCCTGACCTGGCGCAACACATCCGAGGTCCCGGTCCCCGACCTCTGGTTCCATCTCTATCTCAACGCCTTCAAGAACAACCGCTCGACATTCATGATCGAGAGCGGCGGGAGCCACCGCGGGTTCGGAGCAGGCAAGGACCAATGGGGCCGCATCGATGTCACCAAGATCGCGATCAAGGACGGCCCCGACCTGACGGCGGCCATGGAATTCATGCATCCCGACGACGACAACAAGGACGACCAGACGGTCATGCGGGTCATCCTGCCCGAGGCCGTCCCGCCCGGGGGATCGATCACTCTCGACATCTCGTTCGAATCCAAGCTTCCGCACGTCTTCGCCCGGTCCGGCTTCGGCGGCGATTTCTACATGGTCGGCCAGTGGTTCCCCAAGATCGGCGTTTGGGAGAACGGGGCCTGGAACTGCCACCAGTATCACGCCGAATCCGAGTTCTACGCCGACTTCGGCGTCTTCGAGGTGAGCATCACGGTCCCTGAAGGCTATGTGGTCGGGGCCACGGGACAACGCGCCGACGAACGCGAGAACGGCGATGGCACCGTGACCGTCACCCATGCCCAGGAGGATGTCCACGACTTCGCTTGGACGGCCTGTCCGGACTTCGTCGAGATCCGGAAACCCTTCACCCTGGACGACCCGCCTGTGCGGACCGAGATGATCCTCCTCGTCCACCGGTCCCATCTCAAGCTGAAGGACCGATACGAGCAGGCCCTGCGAAACGGACTCGAGTTCTATAGCACCAGCTACGGGGCCTACCCTTATCCGACCATCACCCTGGTCGATCCTCCGCTCAACGCCCTGGCCGCGGGAGGCATGGAGTATCCGACGCTCTTCACGACCATGGGCTCGGTGTTTTTTCCGGAGGGCTTGAGGCTGCCGGAAATGGTCACCATCCACGAATTCGGCCACGGCTATTGGTACGGCATGGTGGCCTCGAACGAGTTCGAGGAGGCCTGGCTCGACGAGGGCATCAATTCCTACTCCGAGATCAAGGCCATGAACCGCTATTACGGGCCTGACCGCTCCATGATCGACCTCGGCCAGGTCAAGATCAGCGATCTGGTCTTCGGCCGGTCCGCGGTCATAGGCACGTCCCGGCTGGACCCGATCATCAGGAACAGCTGGGATTTCTACAGCGGCGGCAGCTACTCGGCCAACGTCTATCAGAAGGCGGCCTTGACGCTCCTCACGCTGGAGGGCTATCTCGGCGAGGACGTCATGGCCCGGGTCATGAAGACGTATTTCGAGCGCTGGAAGTTCAAGCACCCCCGGTCGGAGGACTTCTTCGCCGTGGCCGAGGAGGTCAGCGGGCAGGACCTGGACTGGTTCTTCGACCAGTTCTTCCGCAGCCCCGACAAGCTTGACTACGCCGTGGGGACCATTCGGTCGACGGAGATCAAGGCGCCGCGCGGAGAACATGGCGCCGGCGAAGCGGGCGAGGAAGCGGGTAAGGTTGACGCCAAGAAGGGCCAAGACACCGGAACCATCAAGCTATACAAGAACGAGGTGACGATCGTCCGCAAGGGCGAGCTCGTCTTCCCCCAGGAGATCCTGGTCGCCTTCGAGGACGGGGAGGAGGTGCGCGAGACCTGGGACGGGAAGGACCGCTGGATGCGGTTCGAATACGTGAGGCCGACAAAGCTGAAGATGGCCCGCATCGATCCCGGGAACAAGATCCCGCTGGAGGTCGACCAGATGAATAACTCGCGGCTCATGGAGCCCGAGACAACGCCTCTGCTCCGCCACGCCCTGGGCGCCATGCTGGCCTTCCAAAAATTCCTGACCTTCATGTCCTTCTGATGGAGAGCCCGATGAAAGTCATCAAGAGCTACGCCAAGGGGATCAAGGGGGCCGCCGCCGAGGGGAAGATGCTTCTCCTGCTCTGGCTCTTCAACGTCCTTTTCGCCTCGGTCATCTATGTCCAGTTCTCCGGTTATCTGCGTGACGTCTTCGGAGCCAGCGGGGCCGCGGCAAATTTCCTCAAGAGCCTCGATTTCAACATCATCATCGAGATGCTGACCTTCGAGGGAGCCGGGCTGAGCGCGATCGCTTCGCTGGCCATGTTCCTGGCGCTCGTTTATGGCATCTTCTCGCTCTTCATCAGCGGCGGGATCCTGCACACCCTTTTCAAGCGCCGTGGAGGGGGTCGCGGCAACACTGAGAATACGAGGATTCGCCTGGCCCCCGTGTTCTTCCAGGGCGGCGGCAAGTTCTTCGGGCGCTTTATCCGCCTGTTTCTCTGGTCCCTGGCCCTGTGGGCCGGGGCCGCCATCGTCATGATGGTCCCGGTCATGGCCCTCGGCGCGGTCAGCCGGAACGGCACGAACGAATCCCTCATGTTCAACCTGGGCCTGGCGACGGCGGCATTTGGCCTTTTCCTGATCTTCCTCATCATGATGATCGTCGACTACGCCCGGATCAGGCTCGTGGTCGAGGATTCGCGCGGGGCGCTCAAGTCGCTCCTGCGGTCCGTCGGTTTTATCTTCAGGAGGTTCGGGAAGACCTTGGCCCTCTATTATCTCTTCCTTCTGACCGGGGCCGCCGTCATCGCCCTCTACTGCGTCATCTCGTCAGGGATCAAGACCTATTCCATCGTCCCCATCCTGATCGCCTTTCTGTTCGGACAAATCTTTATCTTCGCCCGGGGGTGGCTCAAGGTCGGGCTTCAGGCGGGTCAATTGGACTTTTTCTTATCGGCCGCCCCGCCCGCGCCGGCTTCAGAACCAGCTCCTGTTTCCGAGCCGGTCACGGGGGAAACGGCCGTGCCCCCATCGGGTCCCGTGGGCGGCTCATCGCCGGCCGAGCCGGGCGCCCCGTCGAAGTCCAGTCCGAAAGCGTAATTATTGGGCCGGCGGGCCCGCAGGCAGCGGCCCAGGCCGGATGAACGGTGGAAGAGGATACGCTCGCCGTTCAATATCGAAGATCAGACGACATGGCGACCGTCAGCGCTTCTTGAGGACCTCCTCAAAATCGGCGGCCCAGATCGTGCTCTCTGGCCTAACCTTGACGGATCTATCAACGCTGTAAGCAATCCACTTGCCGTCCGGAGACCAGGAAAGCTCGCCTTTTTGATAATCATCATCCGACGCGACTCTGACGGGCTTTCCCCCGTCCCGGGAAATCTTGTAGATATGGCATCTGCCGTCGGGATAGCTCTCCGGATCGTCCGTTTTTTTCATTTGGATGAAAGCCAGGTTCCGTCCGTCGGGTGACCACGCCAGATACCCCCAACCCTGTGATTCGCCGATATCCAATATCCGTGTCGATCCTTTCTCGTCGAGCGGGATGATCTTGATCTGATGATCCAAGATAAAGGCGAAGCTGCTGTTGTCGGGAGCGATGTCAATATTGGCCCAAAGGCAATCGATGCTTTTGCCATCATCCATGAGGTCGGTGAGCCTGCCTTGAGAACCCGGATTCTCCAAGAGGCTCCAACCCGAAGCGGAACGCAATAAGAG